>JAKEGO010000164.1 GCA_022615805.1 Thermoplasmata archaeon | reverse complement strand
GGGAGGAAGGAGGTCGATCCGACGGTCTTCACGGCGATCACGTTCATCCTCACCTTCGGGCTCATGCTGGGGGACATCGGCTACGGCGCGATACTCCTCGGGCTCTCCCTGTGGGGTTACCGCGTCATCGGCAGAGCAAGTCCCACGGTGAAGGGGGTTTCCGTGCTCGGCATTGAGCTCGGGCTTTCCACGCTCATCGTGGGGATATTGACAGGTTCGCTGTTCGGCGACCTCCACTCCTCCGTTTTCGGGATGGACGCGCTCTACCACGTCGAGCTCATGGGCATCGTCCTCCCGATCGACATCATGAACAATATGACCGGCCTCGTGCTCGTGGCGGTGCTGATCGGCATCTCGATGCTATACATCAGCATCATGCTCGGCGCCGTCATCGATGTCATGAAACGGGACTTCCGATCGCTGCTGTTGAAAAGGGTATCGTGGTTCATCCTCGTCCCCGCCGGGATCGTATTGCTCGCCTCGTTCCTCTTCGGCGTTTCGCTGGGCGGGAGGGCCGAGACCATCGCCCGGCTCCTCACCCTTCTGAGCCTGGGGCTGATCATCATCGACACCAAGCTTTTCTTCCTGTTCGAGATAACGGGCATGCTCGGGGACGTCCTGTCCTTCATCCGGATCATGGCCCTCGGCCTGGCGACCATGCTGCTCGCATTGTCCCTGAACGCCTTCACCATGACCATCGGCGGCCTGCTCCCCTTCGGGGTCAGCGCGGTCGTCATCGCCTTCCTGATCGTGATGGGGCACATCGGCAACTTCTCGATCGGCATCCTCGGTGCGGGGATACACTCCCTGCGGCTCCAGTTCGTCGAGACCTACAAGCGCTTCTACATGGGCGAGGGGGAGCCATACAGTCCATTCCACGCTCAACGATTATATACGGAAGTGAACATCGAGGGGAGATATCCATGAATGGAACGTACATCGCACTGTTTGCCTTCTTGGCACTGGTGCTCGTGAGCCCGATGGCCGGCGGTATGGACGTCTACGTGGGAGACGAGGAGACGCTCGATGCGACATTCCTGTCCGTCGACGCCGAGAAGAACATCGTGTTCGTCGCGACCGATGCTGGCGCTGGCGCGAACTATACCTGGGATTTCGGCGACGGAGATACGGCGGATGGCATGCAGGTGACGCACAGGTATTCCAACGGCGGCACGTACATCGTGACGCTGGTCGTCTCCGACGGCACGATAGAGACGGCGACCGTCGAGGTCTCTGGGGCCACGGCGTTGCATAACTGGGCCCTCATCGGCATCGCCATCATGATGGCAATAGCCGGCCTCGGCTCGGGCTTCGGCCTCGCGATCGCCGGGTCGTCCGCCATGGCCCTCACATCGGAGAAGGAGGTGAGCCTTTTCAAGGTCCTCATACTGGCGGCGCTCCCCTTCACGCAGGTGGTGTACGCGTTCGCAGTCGCGTTCTTCATGATGAGCGGCCTGGGGCTGCTCAGCAGCGGCGGTGTCCCGCCTGATGTCGCGATGAACCCCGCGATGGGAGTTGCGCTCATCGGCATAGGCATCACTGTCGGGATCGGCGGCATATCGGCCATCCCGCAGGGGATGAACGCCGCGGTGTCGCTCAGCGCGATGGGAAAGCGTGAGGAGACCTTCTCCACGGGCCTGATCGTTTCGGCAATGCCCGAGGCGATCGCCATGTTCAGCTTCGTCCTCGGCATCCTGGCGATAATCGGCCTGGGGCTCCTCTGAGGTGGACGATGGGGATCGAGGACCTCAAGCGCCATCTCGAGGCCCGTGCGAGGGCCGATGCGAAGGCCATCCTCGAGGAGGGCAATCGCGAGGCGGAGGAGGTCCAGAACAGGACCCTCGCGGAGGCCAGGGCCGCGGCCGCCGCCCATTTTGCGATCGTCCAGGAAGCGGAGCGCAGGGCGCGCGGCGCGGTCGTCCAGGCCAGCAGGGACGGCTCCAGAACGATTGGCGCGGCCTACGAGGATGTCGTCCTCATGGCGGTCGACCGGGCGCTCGAGCGCCTGTCCGGACTTACGGGCGAGCGCTACCTCGATTTCATCACGAGGAGCCTGGCCGCAGGCGACCGCCTTCTCGGGACCTTCGTCGTCACTGCGACGCGTGAGAGGGACGTACCCCTCCTGGAGTCCGAGGGGCGCTCGGTGGATGGCGTCGAGCCCGGCGCGGGGGGCATCATCATGCGGTCCCCCGACGGCAGGGTCCTCGACCTGAGGTTCGAGTCCATCGTCGACGGGATGCGCGACCGCACATGGCAGACGGTCGTGGGCGAGCTCGGGGAGGTGCGGGGTGACGCTTGATCCGACGACGGTCGCGCTGCTCGCCGCAGCCTCGTCCGCGGTCGCCGCCCTGATGGCCTCGAGGATGATCTCGATGGACCTCATATTCCTCAACACCAGGTACAACGTCATCGGGAACCCGAACGTCTCGTCCCGGAGGCTCATCGAGGCGCTGGCCGTCGGCAGCGCACGCGAAGCCATGAGGCATCTCGACGGCAGGTACTTCCCGGTGGGCGAAGCGGATTCGCCGCGCGAGGCGGAGAGGAACGTCAGGATGGTCAACCGCGGATTCGTGGCCGAGGCCTTCGAGCGCGTCCCGGCGGGAGCAAAGCCCTTCTATGCCGTCCTCCTGATGGCCCACGAGGTCGACGAGGTGAGGCTGGCGTGCGCCGCCATCAGGAGGGGACGCCGACCTGAGATCGCGCCGATCGGACGGATCGACGGGACCGTCGCGACGAGGATCGCCATGGCGGCGACCCCGGGAGAGGCGGTCGGGACCTACCTCGAAGCGATAGGGCGTGCCACCGCCGGCGAACCCACCGAGGCCGACCTCGAGAACGCGAGGGTGTGGGGATCGTCGGACGCGCTCGATGCGCTGAGGGGGTTGCATGGCAGGCCGCTGAGGAGGGTCCTGCGGACGATGCTGGACGCCGACCTCGTCCTGCTGGCTCTCCGTGCCGGCATCCACGGCGGCGCGAGTACGCGGGACCTCGACCTCCCCGAGGGGTACGAGGTGTCGACTTGGATGCTCGGATCGATCTGCGACGATCCGGCAGCCGGGCTGCGGGCGCTCGAGGGGACCGCCCTCGCAGTGGCCGCGGACGCCGTGGACCCCGTGCTCGCGGAAGCCATGCTGAGGCGGGCGGTCATGGAGCAGCTCGACACGCTCTACGGCAGTAAGTTCCTGTCCGTCGGCCCGCTGACCCGGTTCCTCGTCCTCAGGGAGTTCGAGGCCGCGAACGTGAGGGCGGTCATCCTGGCCGCGGAGGCCGGAATGAGATGGGAGGACATATCGCAGGTAGTGACCACGGAGGCGGCGGCGTGAGGATCGCGATCATAGGTAGCAGGACGATGGCACTTGCCTTCAGGCTCGGAGGGGTAGCGGACGTGACGGAGGTATCAGACCGCGGCGACGTCGGTCTGGAGGCGGCGAAGGCGCGGTTCCGCGAACTGACGGCCGACGATGACGTCGGGATGATCATCGTCTCCTCGGAGGTGGCGGAGGGCATGGACAAGGAGATCACCAGGTATCGCGATCAGAAGAGGCTCGTGCCGCTCGTCGTCGAGCTTCCGGACGAGGGGGGCGAGGAAGTGGACAGGATGGCCCGGGTCATCAGGCGGGCGGTCGGAGTGGACGTCACGAGGTGAGGAGCCATGGCAGGAAGGATCGTGTTCATCGCGGGGCCCGTGGTCCGGGCCGAGGGCATGGCAGGGTCGAGGATGTACGATGTCGTGCAGGTCGGCGCCGAGGGGCTCATCGGGGAGATAATCGGGCTCGATAGGGACGTCGCGACTGTTCAGGTCTACGAGGACACGAGCGGCATCGGGCCTGGCGATGCTGTCGTCACTACGGGCGAGCAGCTGTCGGTCGAGCTCGGGCCAGGCCTCATCGGGACGATCTACGACGGGATACAACGCCCTCTGTCGGACATCAGGGAAAGGACCGGCGATTTCATCGAGAGGGGCGTCAGCGTCAGCCCCATCGGCCGCGAGAGGCGGTGGCACTTCTCGCCCGCGGTGTCGCAGGGGGACGCGGTCTCCGGCCATTCCATCCTCGGGACGGTAAGGGAGACGCCGGTCGTCGAGCACAGGATCATGGTCCCACCCGGGATCGAGGGGAGGGTAGAGAGGATCGCGCCGGAAGGGGAATACACGGTGGACGATGCCATCGCCACCGTCGGCGGCCGCGACGTCCGCATGGCGCACAAGTGGCCGGTCAGACGGGAGCGCCCCTACCTGCGAAAGCTCGACCCCTCCGTCCCGCTCATCACCGGGCAGCGGGTCTTCGACACCTTCTTCCCGATAGCGAAGGGCGGTACCGCCGCCATACCCGGCGGCTTCGGCACGGGAAAGACCGTAAGCCAGCACCAGCTGGCCAAGTGGTCCGACGCCGAGATAATCGTCTATGTAGGATGCGGCGAGCGCGGGAACGAGATGACGGAGGTCCTGGACGAGTTCCCCAAACTCGACGACCCGAGGACCGGCGAGAAGCTCATGGCGAGGACGATACTCATCGCGAACACCTCGAACATGCCGGTCGCCGCACGAGAGGCTTCGATCTACACGGGCATCACACTCGCCGAGTACTATCGCGACATGGGGTACAACGTCGCCCTCATGGCCGATTCCACCTCGCGATGGGCCGAGGCGCTGCGCGAGATATCGGGCCGCCTGGAGGAGATGCCTGGCGAGGAGGGCTATCCAGCCTACCTGGCGTCGAGGCTCGCCGAGTTCTACGAGCGCGCGGGGCAGGTGGAGGTCGTCGAGGGGAGGAGGGGCTCGATATCGATCATCGGCGCCGTGTCCCCGCCCGGCGGCGACTTCTCGGAGCCCGTCACGCAGAACACCCTCCGCATCGCGAAGGTCTTCTGGGCCCTCGACGCGGACCTCGCCGACCGCCGGCACTTCCCGGCCATCAACTGGCTCAGGTCGTACAGCCTCTACCTGAACAAGGTGAGGGGGTGGTGGGGGGACAACGTCGACCCCTCGTGGTACGCCCTGAGGGAGAAGGCGATGCAGCTGCTCCAGAAGGAGGCCGAGCTCAAGGACATCATACAGCTCGTCGGCCCGGACGCGCTCCCCCCGACCGACCAGGTCGTCCTCGAGGCCGCCCGGATCGTGAGGGAGGACTTTCTCAGGCAGCATGCCTACGACGCCGTCGACACTTACTGCGCGGAGAGGAAGCAGTTCGATATGCTCCGCATAATGCTCAGGTTCCACGACCTCGCGGTCGAGGCCCTCGGCCGCGGCGTCGACGTCGCGACCATCAAGGGCGCCCGCTCGAGAGAGCTCCTCGCCCGCATGGGCCGGGTCCCCCAGGACCGGGTCGCCGAGGAGTTCGCGCGGACCGAGCGCGAGCTCGAGAGGGAGTTCAGCGCCATGGAGGTGGCGGGATGATAACGGGCAAGGACGTGGAGTACAGGAGCGTCGTCGAGGCGAGCGGGGCACTTGTGGTCGTACAGGGGG
>JAKEGO010000163.1 GCA_022615805.1 Thermoplasmata archaeon | reverse complement strand
GGGCGTCATATCGTCGGTCTGATTGTGATGGCTTTCATTGTCGTGATCGTCGTCGGCTCCGCCGAAGCGCAGATATTGCCGACCTTCAGCTGGAACTTCTACGACGGGGTGGAGTATGTCGACGTCGAACCGGGTGTCGGGAACGGGACGGCCCATTTCTGCGGGATCCTCACCGTGGACTCGCCAGACCCCTATCTCTCCGTGGACCTCTCCGCTGACCTGGAAGGAGGGGGCGCGTCGATAGAACCGTCGAACATCGTGAAATGGGGGCCGGGGAGCGAGGACTTCCCGGTGAATGTAACGGGGACACTACCGCTGGGGATCCCGAGGGCGGTGCGCCAGCTCATGCTCGGCGGAGAGTGGACGAACGGCGTCCTGGTCGGGAACGTCCCGGATCAGATGCTCGTTATCTGCGTCCTTCCTTACTACGGGGTCGATGTAGGGATCGCCGACGAAACGTCCTGCGAACGGGCCTCTCAGGTCAACTTCTCGGTGGAGCTGACCAATCAGGGGAACGCTCAGGACCGTTACCGGATAGAGATCGTCAACATCAGGGACCTGGCGGATGACGGATGGTCCGTGCCGACGATCGGCACCGTGTCGCTGCAGATGGGCGAATCGAAGTCGTTGACCATCGTCCTTGGCACCCCGGACGATACCGGCACATGGACCATGCACCTGAAGGTGACATCCGATTACTCGGATATGTCGGGTTGGGAATGTTTCTGGGTCGAGGTCTCGAGTCGATTGA
Organism: Thermoplasmata archaeon; assembly: GCA_022615805.1. Taxonomy (GTDB): domain Archaea; phylum Thermoplasmatota; class JAKEGO01; order JAKEGO01; family JAKEGO01; genus JAKEGO01. The sequence continues at coordinate 3,833 of JAKEGO010000163.1, read as the reverse complement.
AGGTCGAAGGCGGCGGTTCGGGCGGAGATGACGATGACGGCGGGATCGAGAACGATCTGTCCTATGTCGGAGGGCTCGAATACATACTAGTCATCGCGTTGGCCCTTGCCCTGATGCGAAAGCGTTCATTGGGGTGATCTGGGACCTCAACGGGGAACCAGGCATGCCATCGGCTTTCGCATCATTGTAGAAACCTTTTTCGGGACGCGGCCGATGTGGTATCGGGGAAATCACATGACCGAGCACGTGCTGGAGCGGTTCAAGCGCTACGTTCGAATCGATACCCAGTCGAAGGAGGACGTCGAGGCGGTGCCGTCGACCGAGAGGCAGTTCGACCTCGCCAGGCTGCTGGTCGACGAGTTGAGGGCGATCGGCCTCGCCGACGCGCATGTGGACGAGCACTGCTACGTCTACGCCACCCTGCCGGCGACGCGCGGCCTCGGGAAGGCGCCGACGGTCGGCCTCATCGCGCACCTGGACACGTCGCCGGAGGCCCCGGGGGCGGCGAACCCGATGGTCTGGAAGGCGTACGACGGCGGCGACATCCATCTTCCCAAGGGGGAGGTGGAGATCTCCCCGGGGGAGAACCCGGAGCTGAAGCGGTACGTCGGGCACGACATCGTGACGTCCGACGGCTCGTCGCTCCTCGGGGCCGACGACAAGGCCGGCGTCGCGGAGATCATGGCCGCCCTCCAACGCATCGTCGAGGACGACGTTCCCCACGGACGGGTCCGCATCGCCTTCACGCCGGACGAGGAGGTCGCCAAGGGGACGTCCTTCTTCGACCTGAAGGGGTTCGGGGCCGATTTCGCCTACACCATCGACGGCGGCGAGGTCGGCCAGATCGAGGCCGAGAACTTCAACGCCGCCGCCGCCATCTTCACCATCAAGGGCTACAACGTCCACCCCGGGTACGCGAAGGACAAGATGGTCAACTCGATGCGCGCGCTGGCATACCTGGTCACCCTCCTGCCGGAGGACATGGCGCCCGAGACGACCGAGGACCGGGAGGGATACCTCCACCCGCACCACGTCGGCGGCTCGGTGGACGAGAGCGTCGCCAAGGTCCTCATCCGCGACTTCACGGAGGAGGGGATGGAGGCCAAGCGCCGGCTCTTGCGCAGCGTGCGCGAACAGGTCGCGGCCCGCTACTCGAAATGCGACGTCCGGCTTGAGATCAAGGATTCCTACAGGAACATGAAGGTCGTGCTGGACGCCCACCCGCGGGTGCTGGAGATCGCCCTTGCGGCGTGCCGGAACGCCGGCGTCGAGCCGACGCCGCACATCATCAGGGGAGGGACCGACGGCGCCCGCCTCTGCTACGACGGCCTCCCGACGCCGAACGTCTTCGCCGGAGGCGTCAACTTCCACGGCGTCAAGGAGTTCATCCCGGTGTCGTCGATGGAGAGGGCGGTCGATGTCATCGTGGAGATAGTGAGGCTGTCCGCGGGACCGACGCATGAAGGAAGGCTGACGGCATCAAGATGAGGGTCACCCGTTCCTCTTCCCGGTGATTGTCGCCACCCGGATTCGGACCAAGGCCACCTCTTTCCGATCGACCTGGGGTGAGGCGGCGGATCTCCGTGTCTCGACCATAGTTCGCGGGCGCGTTGGTCCCGGCGATCGGACATATCGGACCGGGAATTCATCTCCCGCAAACGCTTCTCCTGTGGCCGATCTTCAGGATCAGGATGCGATGTCCTTCCCGGTCGATGTCCATGATGATCCTCCAATCGCCCACACGGACCTTGTATGCCGGATCGCCCACGAGTTTGGTCACGAACCGCCCGGGCCGGACCCGCATCCTCTCCAGCGTCGCGATGATCCGTTCCTGGGCCGGTCGTTCCATCCTCTTCAACTGCCGGAACGCCGTGTCCGAGAAGATGACATCGTAGGTCATTGTCCCAGCTCTCGCTTGACCTCCGCCAACGTGCGCGACCTGCCGGCCTTTATCTCGGCGCGGGCCTCTGCCAGTTCCCTCCTGGTCTCTTCGCCGAGTTCCCGCGAATCCTCCAGCAGGTCCCTGATGACCTCCTCGTAGGTCTCCCTGTCGTGGAATTTCCTTTTCACGAGTTCCTTCCGGAGTTCGTCACTTATCTGGATCGAGGTCGGCATGGCCGTTCACCATAGTCGGCTATAGGGCATTATAGTATTTATCGCTTTCCCTTTCCGCGTCGTATGATCCGGCCATCGGCTTTCTCGAGCGTGCGCTCTGCGCGGTTCATCGTCCGATCGGCCGATGGATCGACCGATTCGCTGTCGTATTGACGATCGAGGGATTGCGTCGCAATGTGCTTTCTTCCCGTCACGTGTGGAGGCACCCGATCCGTCGGTCGGTACGTCCGCCATGCGCCCTTCTCCAATTCGGCGGTATGTCTCTCCCGACCGTCACCGAATGCCGCCAGATGCCCGCTTCTCCGCGGGCCGGTCACCCGTTCCTCTTCCCGGTGAAGGAATCGACGCGTATCCTCACGACGGCAAGCTTCGTGGGATCGACCTTCGCGAGAAGGCGTTCCGCGACGGGGCCGGGCTCGTCCTCCTGCTGGTCGATGAGCACGACCAATGCTTTCTTGATCTCGTCGAGGTCCTCGACGACCTCGGCCCTTCCGCGGAAGTGGACCGACCGGAAGCGGTGCTCGCACTCCGTCTGGACGTACCCGTCGTCCGCCATGACCTGGCCCCACACGGTCGGATTGGCCCTGAGGTAGTCCATCTTCTTTCCCCTGGTCGCGCAGTGGAAGTAGAAACACCGCTCGCCGGGATCGTAGCCGTAATCGACGGTCACGAGGTACGGCTCGCCGTCCCTGCACATGGCGATCGTCATCAGCCTCTCCGATGCGAGGAGGGCGTCGATGTCTTCCCGGCTGTCCATCGCCTTGTGCGGGTGCCGCATGTGGTATTCGGGCATGGACTCGTCCCTCCCCCGTCAATCTTCCAGTTCCAGTTCCAGCGCGAAGAGCGGGTCCGCGTCCGTGCTGTCGGCGTAGGAGACGAGCATGCCGCCGTCGGGAAGGATGGCGACGCTGGCGAAGTCGAACCTGACGTCGTTGCCGGCGCCCGAGGTGGCGTCGAGGTCCCCCTGTCCGAGGAGGATGAGCCTGTCAGGCTCGAGGCTGTCGCGGTAGTCGTAGATCTGCCACAGGAGGTCGACGTCGACGTCGCCCACCTGGACGCGCATGTTGAGGGCGGCCGCCCCGTGGGCGCCGTCGGCGTGGAACTCCCACTCCTCGATCCAGCTCGCGTTCGCCCACGTGAAGTCCCGGGTCGTCCACGACCGTCCGCCGTCGAGGCTCTGGTGGACGGTCAGCGTGTTCTCCTGCTGCGTGACCGAGTGTAGTGCCCCCGTACTGTCGAGCCATGTGCAGTTGGACGGGAGCGGCTGGCCTTCGACGGGTACGTGCCTCGCCCATGTGAGGCTGGTCGTCAGCATGGCGTCGTCACCGTTGCTGAAGTACCCCGGCATGAGGAGCCCGCCCGTCGGAAGGGGGAATGCGTGGATCCCCCTGTGCGGCTGCATGTAGTCGAACTCCGGCCCCGGCTCGAAGTCGAGGTCGAACGCCTCCTCGGGATAGAGCTCCGGGAGGTCCCTCTGCGGCTCCTCGATCTGGAAGTAGTTCAGGCCGTCGACGCTGATGATGAGGTCCTGCCAGAAGTTCGAGACGACGAGGGATGCCCAGGGGTAGTCGCTCCCCAGCCACGATATCGGGCCCTTGACCTCCACGATCCACGGCCGGTCGTAGAAGGGCGCATACGCGTAGTGGTTCTCGCGCCACTGCCACTCGCCGGTGTCGTTGTCGTATAAGAACGCGATGAGCCTGTCTCCCGAATAAGGG
>JAKEGO010000001.1 GCA_022615805.1 Thermoplasmata archaeon | reverse complement strand
GACGCGACCGTCGGGTTCGATCCTCGCGGCGGCGCGCCTCGCGGCCCAGCACTGGACGTTCACGCCTACGGCCAACATGGCTGGGTGGCTGTGCGCGTGCTCGACGTTCACGCCGATGACGGACGGCCTTCCGCCGAGGCCCATGGGGCCGATGCCCAGGTCGTAGAGCGCGCGCCTCAGGTCGGCCTCGAGCTGGGCGACCGTCGGGTCCTCGTTGAAGGTGTCTATCGGCCTGAGGAGTGCCCTCTTCGCGAGGGCCATCGCCGCGTCGGAGGTGCCCCCGATACCCACGCCGGCGATGATGGGGGGGCACGGGTTGCCACCTGCCTTCACGACCGTCTCGAGGACGAAGGCCTTGACGCCCGCAGAGCCCTCCACCGGCGGCAGCATCCGCAGGGCGCTCATGTTCTCGGAGCCCGCGCCCTTCGCGAGTACGGTGATCTCGATGTATGGCTCGTCGACGGGATCGATGTGGACCGGCGGGACCCAACGGCCGACGTTTCCACCGCTGTTGATGCGTGTCAGCGGGTGGACGGCGTTGTGGCGCAACGGAACGGCGTCGGTGGCGAGGCGGACCCCCTCCCGGACCGCGTCGAGAACGTCGACGGCGTCCATTGGAACCCTTCCGAATGCGACATAGATGACCGGCACGCCGGAGTCCTCGCACATCGGGACGCCCTCCCGGGCGGCGATGTCGATGTCCTCGCATATCATGTCGAGCTGCAGGCGCGCGCCGGGGTGGTCCTGCCCCCTCGCCTCCTCGAGCGCCCGCCTCACGTCGGACGGGAGACGCGAGTGCGCGCGCCGCATCAGTTCCACGACGACCGAGGATATCGTTCCCTTGTCCATGTTCCACATCCCTCCCGCGGAGACCGCGTTCCCCGGGTCGCGCCCTGACGCCGCCCTCGCGTCAGAGGCTGAAGACCCACACCTCGCGCTCCTCGGGCAGTTCCTCCTTGACTATGTCGATCTCCGACCCGACGTCGATGACGCGGTCCGCGTTCCTGATGAAGGACGAGACCGGCTGGAGCGGCAGGCTGATGCCCCCGACGCCGAAGTGCATCGGCACTATGACCCGCGGTCCGATGCGCGTGGCGAGCTCCCATGCCTCGTCGGGCTCGAGGGTGAACCTCCCGCCGGCGGGCACGAAGAGGACGTCCACCGCGCCGATCTCCCTCAGCCTCGGCGGGTCGAGGGGCTCCCCCACATCGCCGAGGTGGCAGAAGTCGATGTCCCCGACCGTGAAGCGGAAGATGGTGATCCCTCCGCGGCGCTCCCCTGCAGCGCCGTCGTGGAACGCCGGGATGCCGACGATGCGCACGCCGTGGCGCTTGACCCGCCCCGGCTCCGAGACGACCTTCGTCCCCGGGCCGGTGACCATCCGCACGGCGTTGTGGTCGAAGTGGTCGTGCGTGACGAGCACGAGGTCGGCGGTGGCCTTCGGCGGCCTGATGCCGATGGACCTCCCGTCGTGGGGATCGATGACGATGGATATCTCGTCGCGGACCTCGAAGCATGAGTGCCCGTGCCAGATTATCCTCACGTGACTCCCCCGCGGGAGTATCCCCGACGCCGATTATATAACTTTTGCAGTAGAAATGAGGGTCATCCCCTCGTAACGTCCTTCCACCGGCGCTCTCGGTCTCACCTCCGGGCGACGCCCGGTCCATCGGCCTCCCGTCGTCTCCCCTTCGATCCCCCGCGTTCTACCCGCCGTTCTCCCGCATGCCCCTGAGGATGCGGTCCGCCTCGGCGAGGAACTCGTCCCGCCTCCCGTCCGGGATGGCACCTCCCGCCGCCACATCGTGCCCGCCGCCGAAGCCGTCGACCGCGGCGGACGCCTGTCGGACGACCAGGTCGAGGTCGACCGACCCCCTCAGCGAACGCTCCATGCGCGCCGAGACCTTGAGCATCCTCCGCCCCTCGCTGTCCTCGGCTGCGGCGAACCCGAAGATCGGGAGCCCGGGATCCGCATTCCCGGAAGAGAGGAGCATCCCCGCGACTATCCCCACGAGGGTGTCGCGGACGGCCGCGCCGCCGTCGAAGAACTGGAGTACGCCCCTTGTGACGACCTCGTTCTCGACGGTCCGCAGCGCGTCGACGAGGTTGCGTCTGTGAGCCTGGAGGAGGTCCAGGGCCTTTGCCCTCGCCTCCACGTCCCCCCTCAGCAGGCGCAGGCCGACGACGGCGCGGTCGTAGCGGCCGCACGAGTTCAGCACGGTGGCGAACTCCTTCGCCTCGCGGAACGGCGTTCCAGGCGCCTCACGCCGCAGCAGGTAGACCTCGCCGACGAGCCTCCTCACGTCCTCGCCTGTCCGGCCGTGCAGGAGCATGCGCTTCGTGACGGCGGAGAAGACCTTCCGCCGCTCGGCCGCGTCGAGGGACGACCAGGGCCGCCATTCGCCGTCCCTTCTCGGAGGGACACCCGCAGCCCTGATGAGCTCGAGGGCGGCGCCGGGGTCGTTCCTGATGCCGGGGATGTCGGGGTCGTCCGCATAGGCGAGGAACTTCTGGACGGGCCTGGTCTCCCTGCCGAAGAGGCGCACGTCGGTTACCACCTCGATGTCGCCGTTCCCCACCGCGTCGCCGAGGATCGCGCGGTTGATGCCGACGAGCCGGTTGTCCCTCGAGTCCTGGAGGTCGCCCACCGCCCCGATGACCGCGATCGCGGCGAGGTCGGCGTTCCGGGGGTCCAGGCGCTTAGCGATGAGGTACGCAACGCCCGCGCCGCTGACATCGGTGGCGCCGTCGAGGCCGTGGAGGTGCGGGTTGATCATGAACCTGTCGTCCGGGGGCAGGAAGGCGTCGAGGCCGGCGCCGCGGGTGCGGTCGACCGGAGGCCACGCGCCCGAAGGCGGGTGGTGGTCCGTTATGAGGAACCTGCGGTCCCCGAGGACATCGAGGCTCCCCGAGCCGAGGTCGACGAACCACAGGAACGTGTCGGGAAGTGCGCCGACGATCGCCCCCTCCATCTGCTTCACGAACTGCACGGTGTGATCGATCCCCGCCCGCTCGAGCGCGGCATCGGCTACCGCCGCCGCGGCGATGCCGTCGGCGTCGATGTGAGCGACGATGTGGACGCTCTCCTGCCCGGCGAGGCGGGCCGCCGCCTCCTCGACGGGGAGGCTCAAACCGCGTCCCCCTGGCCGACGGCCGCGACCTTGCCCGACCTCACGAGGAGCTGCGCGGTCCCCGGGTCCACGGAGAATACGTCGTCCCTCCTGACCAGGTACGTCCGCTCGAGGCTGACGAAGTCGATGTCGTCGAGCGCCCGGACGATCACGTGGCCGGAGCACGGGGCCGCCCGCTTCGCGACCGCGGCAGGGTCGCGTCCATCTGTCGATGGCGCAGCGGGCGCGGCGGGTGCTGCTGGGTGCGGTGCCTCGGGCGCGGGACCCGGAGCCGCCTTCCCGCCGACGTTCCCTGCGGCTGCGCCCCTGCGTGGCTCCAGTTCATGCGCGGTAGGCGCGACACCCGCTCCGGAGTGGGTCTCGCCCGCGGGGACAGGGACGGGTGCGGGGGGTGGGGGCGCCTCGACGGTCGGCGCGCCGGAGGACCCTTTGAACGGATCCGCCTCCCTCAGGAGGTTCACCGCCCGCGAGAGGATGTCGCGCTCATCGCTCGTGAGCCCCTTCGCTTCAGGCTGGCCGCCGCTGTGGATGTCCGCGGCCAGGAGGAGGACCTTCCTGCTCCTGAGGAAAAGCACTTCCCTCACGGTGGAGAGGGCGCGCTCGGCGTCCTCCGGGGATATGTCGCCGTTGGCGATGGCGGCCGTGACCTCGGCATGGAGGGAGGCCTTCCTCGGGACGATGGCCCGCGACCTGCGTTCCAGGTGCAGGAGCTCGGTGAGCCTGACGAGATTGAGCGGTTCCTCCATGTGCACGGACAACCGCCTCCCTCGTTTATTAAGTTGCCCCAGAAGGTCCCCGGCGGGAGATTAGCGGGCCACGTGGAATGCGCGGTGCTCGGGGTGCGATGCCGTCACGTTCACCGGCGTCACCTCGAGGCCATCAAGCTTCGCGAGCTCCGCGGCGACGACCTCGTCCGCCGGACGGTGGGAGATGCTCCGCGCCTTCAGCATGAGGACGCCCCACCGGGCGCCGAAGGCGTCCAGGTTCCTCCTGAAGATGTCGACCTGGTCGCGCTGGGACACGTCCTGGTACACCGCGTCCACCGTTCCGCCCACGATGGGTGCGTACCTCTCGGGGCGCCTGGCGTCGGCGAGCACCGGGACCACGTTCGGTCTTTCCGCCGACACGTCGAGGAGGCGGAAGAAGGGGATCGGTGCCACCTCGACGGCGAAGACCATCCCTCTGGCAACGATGTCGGAGACGTGGGAGACCGTCGTCCCGCTGCCGGCGCCGAGGTAGAGCACGCTGGAGTCCTCCGCGATCGGGAATGGCCCGGAACGGCCGAGGTACTCGGCGAGCTTGCTCCTGGATGGCGACCACTCGCGGTACTCCCTCCCGTCGGCCCTGACCACCCTCTCGCCGTAGGCCGGTCCCCTGGCTAGGTTGGCCGTGTAGAGGCGACCCTGCCTGACGAAGGCGTTCGGGACGCGGGAGCCCATGCCCCTCGAACCGCGCCACGGGTTAAAGGGTTTGCGGAGTTCCCCGCGCCGTGATGAGGTCTGCCGGCGCCAGACGCCGCGAAGTATGCCCAACGCTTAAATACGGTTCGCCTCATGCCACGGGCGAATGGGCAAGGTGAAGCGCAGTAAGCGGAGGCACGAGGAACCGGAGCCGGAACCCACGTTCAGGAAGAAGTACCTGGCACGGGACAGCGAGACCTTCAAGGCGCTGCGCGACCTCACGGTCGCCGCCGTCGTGATGCTCGTCGTCCTGAGCGCTCTGTGGTGGTACGCCGGCACGTGGCCGCCGGTGGTCGTCATCGAGTCGGGCAGCATGATGCACGACGACGACAGTTCGCTTCACGTCATCGACACTGGCGACATCGTCGTCGTCAAGTCCATCGGTTCGAGGGGCGACGTGACCACCTACGTGGAGGGTGAGGGGAAGGACTACGAGACCTACTCGGATTACGGGGACGTGATCGTCTATCGCCCCCTGGGCAAGAGGTCCATCACGCCCGTGATCCACAGGGCCATCTTCTGGCTCGAGGTCGACGCCTCGTCGGACGACCCGGCAGAGTGGACGATGGACGTCCCGTCGCTCGACCTGTACGATTACACCGAGTTCCGGAACGAACTAGCCATGTACGGCCTCCGCAGCGTCAAGGCGTCGGACATGAAGCACTCGGGCTTCATCACCCGCGGGGACAACAACTTCGATAGGTCTGGGACCCCCATCGCCGACCAGCATCCGGACGCGAGGATATGCCCGGAGCCGGTCAAGGTCGAGTGGATCGACGGCGTGGCGAGGGGCGAGCTGCCATGGTTCGGCCTGATCAAGCTCTGGGCCACCGGAACGCTGAAGGGCGACGCCCCAAGGACGAGCGTCGTCGCCGTCTCGGTGATAGTGCTCCTCCTGGTGATCGTGCCCATCCTCTGGGACGTGTTCGCCCCCCGCGGGGACGGCGAAAGCTATATCATGGTGAAGCTCCACGCCCTGCAGAGGTCACTGGGAATGAAGAGGAAGTGAGGGGAGGCTCATGGAGAAAGGAAGCATCGTATGGATAGAGTACGAGGTCAAGGTCGACGACGAGGTCGTGGAGACGACCAGCGCGGAGCAGGCCGCCGAGCTGGGCCTCGAGGCCAGGTCGGGCCCGATGCCCGTGCTGGTGGGCTCGGACCTCCTCCTGCCGGGGCTCATGGAGGCCATCGAGAAGGCCGGGATCGGCGAGGAGCAGCAGGTCGAGGTGCCCCCCGAGAAGGGGCACGGCGAGAGGGATCCGAAGCTCATCGAGCTCTTCCCCATCCCGAAGCTGCGCCGCATGGGCGTCGACGTGGAAGACGGAGGCCCGATCAACGTCAAGGGCCGCGAGGGGCGCATCATCCGCCTCTCCGGGAGCCGCGCATGGGTCGACTTCAACCACCCGAAGGCCGGCGAGACGCTGAAGTACCGTTTCACCGTCGTGAAGGCATCCGAGACCCCCGAGGACATCGTCCGCGGGCTGATCGACATTTTCTACCGCATGAGCGCCTCCTTCGACGTGACGGTCGAGGGTGACGAGTGCCGCATAACCGTGCCTGCGACGGCCAAGTTCGACGGACAGTGGCAGTTCGGCAAGCTCGCCGTCACCCGCGAGGTCCTCGAGAGGCTCGGCGTGGCGAAGGTCCTCGTCATCGAGGAGTACGAGCGGCACGAGCACGACCACGGCGAGGAGACCGCCGACGCCACCGAAGCCGGGGAAGGCGGCGAGGGGGACGCGAAGGGCGAGGTGCCCTCCGAGGGCGACGGGGAGTGACCGAGCCGACGTGGTGCCCCCCATGGCCAGTATACACGTCCTGGGCGGCATGGGCTTCGATTCGAACATCTACCTCGTGGAGGACGAACATCCCTTCGTGATCGACACCGGCACCAGGTACCACCTCCGGAAGAACCTCGCCGACGTTGCAGATCTCCTCCCGCTCGACAGCATCGAACGCATCTTCCTCACGCACCGCCACTACGACCACACGGGCGGCGCCGCCGGCTTCGCCGAGGCCTGCGGGGCGGAGGTGCTCGTACACGCGGACGACGCGAACTCCGTCCGGATCGGCGATTCCGTCAGCACCGGCGCGCGCAACTTCGACGACGACCAGGAGCGCGTCGACGTGACCACCGTCGAGGAGGGCCACGAGATCGCGACCGGACAATACCGGTTCATCGTCATCCACACTCCCGGCCACACGGTCGGGAGCGTCTCGCTGTACGACGAGGAGAACGCGACCCTCATCTCGGGCGATACCGTGTTCACCAACGGCGGCATCGGTCGCTGGGACCTGCCGACGGGGGACTTCGATCAGCTCCTCGAGAGCGTCCAGATCCTCTCGGAGCTAGAGGTCGGTCCCCTGTACCCGGGACACATGTCCCCGGTGCTGTCGAGGGGGAGCGAGCACATCCGGATGTCCCTGCGCAACCTGACCGACTTCACACAGGAGGACCTGCTCCTGTCCCGCCTTCGCCCCCTCCTCGAGCAGGGCGAGGACATCGTGGAACTCATCAGGAAGGGGGAGCTGAACAAGGTGAGGAAGCGGGGGCGGAAGACGGAGATGAGCGAGAGGTTCGACATCGGGGAATGAACGACCGGCCCGATGCACAGCGTGGTCATGTCGACATCAAACATGGTCGGCACGTGAATGTCGATCTCCCCCAAAGATGGCGTCGATGTCGATCGATATCCGTCTCGCCTGCTTTTCAGTACCGCATCGTGTCCTCCACCTTCATGAACTCCCTCATGACGGCGGTGGCGTAGGTGCCAGGCGGTAGGCGGAACCTGAAGCGGGCGACATCCGGCCTCTCGAGGTCGATCAGCGGGGCGAGGAGCGGCCGCAGGGTGCCGGCGGTGGTCAGGTACGGCAGTTCGGGGACGACGAAGTCCTCCGGGGCGACGCCCTCCCTCTCCATGATCCCCGCCATGAGGTCCCGCGACGGCCCCTCGGGCACCCGTGCGAGGATGTCCGCGCCCGGGACCGGACCGGCGACGGCCGCCCTGCGCGCACCGCAGCGGGCCGCGACCTTCCCCGCGTTGGCGGAGGTGACGCCGTGCGGGCGCTCCCTGTCCGGTCTGCCGGCGTCGTCGAGGTCGAGCGCCACGTCGCCGGGTTCGGGGGCGAGGCGCCCCTCGCCGAGGCGGCGGCCGAGGTAGAGGTTGAACAGGTACGAACCGAACGCGTGGACGTACATCAGTTGCAGGTTCTTCGGGAGGGCGGCGATCGCCCTTTCGGGTTCCCCCGGGCGCCGCGCGAGGCTCTCCAGCGCGGTCCTCTCGATGGACGCGTGCTGCGGGAAGAGCGCCATGACGTCCTCCGGCGCCGTCCCGGCGTCGTATGCCCTCCTCGCCTCGGCCATGACCTCGTCCTCGCCTGGAACCGGTCTGCCTACGATCTCGTCGACGGCTCCTTGCATGTCCCCGGCGGCGATCCGCCTGCCGATGGTGTGGGTGTTCCCCCTCACCGAGCCGAAGCGCTGGACGTGGAAGTAGTTCGGGAAGCCCTCCGCGACGAGCCTCTCGGCGATGGGGGCGACGCCGTCGAGCCTTCCGGCATCTGGATCGGCCACCCTGATGTCGAAGCGGTTCCCAGCGAGGTCGCCCATGCGGACCGATGTCGTCAGCGTGAACGTCTCGAGGACGGCCACGCCGTCGAGGTCCAGGCGCTCTGTCAGCGCGTCCTGGCGGATGCCCTTGAAAGAGAAGTACTGCTCGGTGATGGCCCGCTTGTCCTTCGTGCCGGCGAAGGAGATCCTGCGGTCGCTGATGCCGAGGATGCGGGACATCGCGCCCACGAGGGCGTTGGTCTCCCAGTTCTCGGCCCTGACAAGGGCCACGAGGTAGTCCCCTCCGGGGACGCCCCGGTGGTCGGGTATCTCGACGACGACGAAGTCCTCGCACCTCTCCCTCAGCCTGCCGCCGATCCCGGGCTCCGCCGTCAGGTGGGGTCCGATGCCGAGGTCACGCTCGATCATCCAGGATCGGTCCCAGCTGCTGGATGGCGTCCTCGAAATCCTTCTCCACCTTCTTTGCGGCGCGCTTCAGTGCCGTCTGCGGCTTCCCCTCGCTGACCCGGATTATGACCCGGTTGCTCCCGACCAGCGGGTGGTTCTTCTTGAAGGTCGCGAATGTGACCTTGTCATCCTCGAGGAGCGCGTTCAGCAGAGGGCTGAGGAGCGTCGCGTCCTCGCCGGGCACCTCGATCTCCATAGAGTCCTTGTCCTTCGCAATGAGCCTGACCTCCATGTGGTTCACCTCAGTACTGTCCTTCCCTCAGCGGGATGAGGCAGAGGAACTCGAAGTCATCCCTGCCGGCGTTCCTGAACTGGTGGAGCTCGTTGGGGGGTACGTACGCGACGTTCCCCTTCTTCAGCGGGTGCTCCTCGCGGCCCTCGCCGTACACCAGTGTCCCCCTCCCCTTCAGCATGAGGACCTCGTGCTCCCAGTCGTGGCCGTGGAGCGGGGTGTGCCCGCCAGAGGCGATGATGAATCTCCTCATCGCGAAGGTGGGCGCCCACTTGTCCACGAGCCACTGTATCCTCACGCCGGCCGCCCCCTCCATCTCCACGTCCCTCACCGGCACTTCCTCGAGGCTGCTTATGTAGAGCTCCCTCATCCGTCATCCCAACGTCCGGGATTACTTATAGGTTACTGCAGGGGAGGCGCCGGATGACATCGCCCTTCGCGCGTCGCCCGGAGTGTTCCCCGCCCGGGAAACCTGGCCATACGGCGTTTCCCCGGTCCCCGGTGCGGCGGCCCCGGACGGGGGATCGCCGTCCCTCGTTAAAATGCCACACTTTGCGATGCGCCCAATAACCTCTTATCCCATCGAGGCGCTTGCCGTCCGTGCATGCAGTGGCCATCGCCACCCGCAATTTCACGCTCTACCATGACCTCATCGATGCCCTCCGGGCTAGGGACCTCCACTTCACCTCGCTGGACATCGGGGAGGAGGTTCCCTCCAGCGTCGGCGTGGTCATCACCGGCGACGGCGACGACGTCCATTTCCCGTGTCCGGTGGTCGTTGTGCCAGCCTATCCCAGGGCGACAAGGCGGCCCATTGCCGAGGTCGAGGCGGCGATCGACGCCGCCATTGGCCACCTGAGGGGCGGCATCGACCGCATCGTCATCGGGATCGACCCCGGGAAGTGCCCCGGAGTGGCCGTCCTGGCGGACGGATTCCCCATCAACACCTACCACCTGACCGACATGAAGGACCTTAGGGGGATCGTGAGGAACGTTCGACGGTACCACGGTGGCGCCATGGTCGCCAGGGTGGGCAACGGCTCCCCCGCGGAGAGGGACGCGGCCATCGGTGTCCTCCTGAGGGAAGGTCTCGAGGTCCAGGTGGTCGACGAGAGCGGGAGCACGCGGGAGGCGAGGGATCCACACGTGAACGCGGCGATACGCATAGCAAAGTACTGCCCCGTCATCGAGGCCCTGCGGCCCGACGATCGCTCACCGCGCCCGGAAAAGCGATGACATCGCGCCGGCGACGCCGCACCAGAGGTCGAATGTCACGCCCGGGAGGGTCCCCTTCGTAGAACGGGCTCACGGGAGGTAGCCGGCGTTCGTCAGTTCTTCGATCAATTTGCGGATGGCCTCCTCGAGCTCCTCCACCCGCTTGGCGCCGGCGCAGACGACCTTGCCGGAGTCGAAGATGAGAAGGGCGACCTTGGGCTCGTCCATCCTGAAGACGAGGCCGGGGAACTGCTCGGGCTCGTACTCGACCTTCTCGAGGCCGAGCGTTATCGCGATGCTGTTGAGGTTCAGGTTCCTGCCGAGGTCCGTCACGGCGACGATGTTCTGGATGTTGATCTCGACCTCATCGTAGACCTCGATGCCCGCGGCGGTGAGCTGCTCGCGCACCTGCTTGATGCAGCGCTGGACGCTCTCCAGGTCCCGCCCTCCGGCGCAGTTCGCCTTCCCGCTGCGGAAGAGCAGTATCGCGGCCTTGGGGTCCTTCATCCTGTAGATCAGACCCGGGAACTGCTCCGGTTCGTATTCCGCTCCCTCGAGCAGCAGGCCGATGCTGTCGAGGTCAAGTTTGTTCGCGAGCCGCGTCGAGGCAACGATGTTCTGGATCTTGATCTCGGGTATGTTCATCATCATACCACTCCCTTTACGGTCCTCATTCCGACCTTATATAATCAAATACTTGTATAAATACCTTATATATCCCTGCGGTCAAATCCGCAATCTTCCCCTTTCTAGTATAAAAAGGGGGGAGGGGGTGTTACCCCCTCAGGCCTTCTTCCGCATCAGGAAGAGGATCGCCGCCGCGGAGCCGATGCCGATAGCGACCGCCGCGATGATGTAGATGGTCGGGTCCGTCTCGTCGCCATTTGGATCCGTTTTTCCTTCCACGAGGACGTCCTGCGAGGCCTCGTTGTTCGTCTCATCGAACTCCTCGATGTTGTCGTCGGGGTCGATGACGACGCGCACCGTGTAGGTGCCCTCCTTGTCGGGGGTCCATGAGAACGAGACCCTTGTCGGCGTCTGCGGGGCGAGGGAATCGACCGTCTTCTCCTGCGTCTTGCCGCCCACGTTCATCTGCACCACGACGGCGTTCGCGAACGTGTCCCCCGCGTTGGTCACGAAGACCTCGATAGAGGCCTCGCTCCCGGGGATGGCTGGGCTCGGCGCGATCAGGATGTCCTTGCTCGCTACGGTCAGCTCGACGCCCTCTATGGGTTCCACGGAGATATCGGTGTCGGAGATGAAGATGTTGTTCTCGTCGTCGAGCTCGGTGATGTCCGGGGCGCTGGCGACGATGCGCAGGCGGATCGAGCCGGAGGCGAGTGGGGTCCACAGGAACAGGACCGTGCGCTCTTCGCCGGGGGCGATCGTGCCGTTTATCACCTTCGGTTCGTCGATCGCGGCACCGCCCTGGATGCTGGCGGTGACGGTCACGTTGGAAACGGCCACCGGCCCGCTGTTCGTGACCTCCCCGTAGACGAGAGTCTCGAGGCCGACGTAGGCGACCGAAGCGTTGTCGACGAGGTACACGTCCTTGGCGACGATGTCGGGGAGGTCCTGGATCACCCTGAAGATCACTATCGGCTGCTGGTTGGCCAGGTTCTTC
>JAKEGO010000162.1 GCA_022615805.1 Thermoplasmata archaeon | reverse complement strand
GACACGAGGACGAGGCTGATCGTCGTCATGAAGAGTATCCTACCCGAGAACCTGGCCGGCACCATCCCCGACATCCCCTCTGCGGCCGTGGAATGGCCGGAGGCCGATATAATGGTGCGGTCTCCGCGCAGAAACCCTCAATTAGCCCGTAACGCATGATGAGCGCAGTCAAGGTTGAGGATGCGCATTGGCAAG
This sequence comes from Thermoplasmata archaeon, assembly GCA_022615805.1. GTDB lineage: Archaea > Thermoplasmatota > JAKEGO01 > JAKEGO01 > JAKEGO01 > JAKEGO01. Next base: position 3,262 of record JAKEGO010000162.1, on the reverse strand, counting down.
GAAGCTTCTCGTGATCGGCGCCTCCGGCCTGTTGGGCAGCAAGCTGATGGCACAGGCGGGGCGCACCTATGACGCCGTCGGGACCTTCAACCCCGAGGTGGACGGAAAGGACCTCTGGCGCCTCGAGTCGCTGGACATAGGCTCGAAGGAGGAGGTCGACTCGCTCTTCAGGCAGACGTCCCCGGAGGTCGTGATCCTCACGGCCGCGATGACGAACGTGGACGCGTGCGAGCGGGACCAGCTCGTCGCGAACCGCGTCAACGCATCCGGGCCGTCCATGGTCGCCCGCGCATGCAAGACGGCGGGCGCGAGGCTCGTGCACGTGTCGACCGACTACGTCTTCGACGGCAGGAAGACCAGGAGGTACCTGGAGAGCGACGTCCCGAGGCCCATATCCGTCTACGGCTCGAGCAAGCTCGCGGGGGAGAGGTCCGTCCTCTCCGCGTACCCGGCGGCGGCCGTCGCGAGGACCGCGGTCCTGTACGGCTGGAACCCGATCGAGGGCAAGGAGAACTTCGTCACATGGGCCCTCAAGAAGCTGAGGGCGGGGGAGAAGGTCACCATGTTCAGCGACCAGCACATATCCCCCACGTTCGCCGACGACCTCGCCTCTGCCCTCCTGGGCATCGCCGAGACGGGCGCTTCCGGCGTGCTACACGCGTCGGGCCCGGACTGCCTCGACAGGGTCGAGTGCGGCAAGTTGATTGCCGAAGTGTTCGGGCTCGACAAGGGACTGGTCGTGCCCGTGAGGTCCGATTCACTATCGCTGCCGGCCCGGAGGCCGGCCTACTCGTGCCTGGACGTCTCGAAGGTCGAGAACCTGTTGAACAGGAAGATGATGACGTTCGAGGCCGGCCTGAGGCAGATGAAGGAGCAGGAGGGCGGAAGGAGATGAAGGGACTGGTCCTGGCGGGCGGGTACGGCACGAGGCTGAGGCCTCTGACGCACACGGGCCCGAAGCAACTCATACCCATTGCGAACAAGCCGAACATCCAGTACTGCATCGAGGACCTGAGGGACGCGGGCATCACCGAGATAGGCATCATCCTCGGCAACATGATGCCCGAGAAGGTCCAGGAGTTCCTCGGGGACGGCGAGGAGTTCGGCGTGAGGTTCACCTACATCACGCAGGGGGAGCCCAAGGGCATCGCCCACGCGATCAACTGCGCGAGGGACTTCATGGGCGACGAGCCGTTCGTGGTCTACCTGGGCGACAACCTCCTCAAGAACGGCATCGGGGCGATCCCGGAGCTCATGACTAAGGAGGGGGCGGACTGCGTCATATCCCTCATGCCCGTCAAGGACCCGCAGAGCTACGGCATCGCCGAGCTCTCCGACGACGGGGAGAAGGTCGTGAGGACCGTCGAGAAGCCGAAGGTCCCGAAGTCGGACCTGGCGGTCATAGGCGTGTACGCGTTCAACAGGACCTTCTTCGAGGTGTACCCGAGGCTCAAGCCCTCCTGGAGGAACGAGATGGAGGTCACCGACGCGATATCGCTGCTCATAGACTCCGGCTTCAAGGTCGTGCCGCACAGGGTGGACGGCTGGTGGAAGGACACGGGGAAGCCCGAGGACATACTCGAGGCGAACCACCTCATCCTGGACGGGATCGAGACCCTCAACGAGGGGAGGGTGGAGGATGGGGCATCGGTCATGGGCAGGGTCAGGATCGGCAAGGGCACGGTCGTGATGGCGGGGTCGGTCGTCAAGGGCCCGTGCGTCATAGGCGAGGGTGCCACCATAGGCCCCGGCACATACATCGGCCCGTACACGGCCATAGGCGACAGGTGCACGGTGGCCAAGGCCGAGGTCGACGACTCCATCGTCATGGACGACGCCGTCATAGACGTAGAGAAGAAGATCGTCAGGAGCATGGTCGGCAAGGGGTCGAGGATACTGAGCTCCGCGGGGCTCGTCCCCAAGGGCGAGAGGTTCGTCATCGGCGAGAACACGACGATATACATCTGACGATGGACAAACAATTATTACCCCGCGCGGGGGTTGGTGCACCGTCATGGCTCCCCCGGTCATAGAGGTCAGGGACCTGGTCAAGAGGTACAACGGCCGGCAGGCCGTCCTCGACGGCGTCTCGTTCTCGGTCGCTGAGGGGGAGTTCGTCACCGTCTACGGCAGGTCGGGGTGCGGCAAGACGACCCTCCTGAACATCATCGGAGGGCTGGACCGCCCGACGTCCGGGGAGGTGTCGATCGACGGGGAGAGCATCGCCTGCCTCGGCGAGGACGAGCTCGCGAGGCTGAGGCTCGAGAAGGTGGGCTTCGTCTTCCAGGACTACAACCTGCTCATGGACCTAACCGTGAGGGAGAACGTCGAGCTGCCCGTGCGGTTCTCGAAGAGGAGGGACGGCCCCGGGGTCGACGAGCTCCTCGAGAGGTTCGACATCGCGGGCATCGCCGGGGAGAGGGCGAACCGGATAAGCGGCGGGGAGGCACAGAGGACGGCCATCGCCAGGGCGATGGCCAACCGGCCCAGGATCATCCTCGCGGATGAACCGACCGGGAACCTCGACTCGGAGAACGCCGAGAACGTCATGTCCATGCTCAGGCTCGCCAGGGACGGCTTCGGGACGACGGTCGTGCTGGCGACCCACGACCCGGGCCTGGCCCGGCACGCGACGCGGAAGGTCCTCATAGAGGGGGGCCGGGCCGTCTCGGAGGATGTGAGGCCGGAGGAGCGGGGGTACACCCCCATCAGTGTACGTTTCTAGACAATTAGACTGGAAATCTAATTATATACCCGCCTCATCACAGCCTTCGGTTCCAGTGGCGGACACCTTAGCGTTCGTAGGGGCATTCGCGGCAGCCTTCGCCATGACCTTCCTCATCGTCCCTTGGCTCATACCGAAGCTCAAGGCGAAGGGCATCGTCGGAAGGGACCTCAACAAGCCGGACCATCCCGAGGTCGCGGAGATGGGCGGCATCGCGGTCGTCATAGGGTTCTTCGCGGGGGTGAGCATCCTGCTCGCCCTCGACGGGATCACGAACGAGGAGCTCATCAACGTCTCCCTGTCCGTCGTGCTAGGTGCGGCGTTCATCGGGATGATCGACGACGTTTTCGAGCTCAGACAGAGCCAGAAGGCATTCTTCCCGTTCCTGTTGGCCCTTCCACTGGGAGCTGCACTCGACCCGACAATCGACTTCCCGTACTTCGGCGAGGTGCACTTCGGCATACTCATGATCATCGCCGCGCCGTTCGCGATCACCTGCGCCGCGAACGCGGGCAACATGTTGGAGGGGTTCAACGG
>JAKEGO010000020.1 GCA_022615805.1 Thermoplasmata archaeon | reverse complement strand
CGGGAGCACGGAGGAGGTGCAGGGGATACTGAGGTACGCGAACGGGAACGGCGTCCCGGTCATTCCGCGCGGAGCGGGCTCCGCCATGTCCGGCCAGGCGGTCCCCGTGGACGGCGGCATCGTCCTCGACATGAAGCGCATGTCCCGCGTCCTGGAGATCAGCCCGGGCGACATGCTCTGCAGGGTCGAGGCGGGGGACGTCAACGACGAGCTCAACAGGCAGCTGAAGCCCCACGGGCTCTTCTTCCCGCCCACGCCGAGCTCCGGTAACATCTGCACGATCGGCGGAATGATAGGCACGAACGCGTCGGGGAACCGTGCCGTCAAGTACGGCGCCACCCGCGATGCCGTGCTGGGCATGAAGGTCGTTTTCGCGAGCGGCGAGGCGGTCGACCTCGGGGGCAGGACCCGCGTCGAGTCGTCCGGCTACCAGGTCCACCGGCTCATCGTTGGATCGGAGGGCACCCTGGCCGTGGTGACCGAGGCCACACTGCTCCTAGCGCCGCTCCCGAAGGACCGCGCCATGGGCATAGCGCACTTCGACACCCTCGAGGAGGCCGGCTCGGCCATCACGGCGGTCGTGACCACCGGCCTCAGGCCGTCGATGATGGAACTGATGGACGACATCGCGATACGCGCCGTCAACACCTCCCTCGGCCTCGGTCTGCGCGAAGCGGCGGCCATCATCATGTTCGAGTGCAACGGCATGACCCGCGAGGAGGTCGAAAGGGAGATCGGCGAGGTGTCCCGGGTCTTCGAGGCGAACGGCGGCCACGGGATCGAGGTGAGCACGGACCCGAAGGAGATGGCCCGCATCTACGCTGGCCGCCAGAAGCTCTTCCCCTCCCTCTCCCGGTACCGGGAAGGGATCGTATCGACGTCGCTCGCCGACGACCTGGCCGTCCCCGTCTCGAGGATAGCCGAGACCGTGAGGAAGGTCCACGAGGTCGCCGACAGGCACGGCATCGTGATGAGCGCCTACGGCCACTGCGGCGCGGGGCTCATCCACACGAAGATCCTGATGGAGACCGCCAGCGAGGCGCAGTGGGCCGCGGCCGCGCGGGCGATGGAAGAGCTCTACGCCCACGTCCGCGAGGTCGGCGGGACCACCTCCGGCGAGCACGGCATCGGGCTCTCGAAGGCCCCCATGTGGAAGGCCGAGAAGGCGGCCCAGCTCGAGCTGTTCCGGTCGATAAAGGCCGCGCTCGACCCGAAGGGGATCCTCAACCCGCACAAGCTCCAGGACGCCCCGGACGACTGGAGGACGGCGACGCCCCTCCGTTACACCATAGGGGGCCGGTGACATGGAGGCCCGGGAGCTGTCGAGGATCGAGAACGAGATGTACGTCTGCATCCGCTGCGCCTACTGCCTCGAGGAGTGTCCCGTTCGGCTCAGGACAGGGTGGGACACCGACGGGCCCCGCGGAAAGGTGATCCTCTCGTACGGCCTGCTCAAGGGCGAGATCGAGCCCTCCGCGGCGGTGGCCATGAAGCTCTTCCAGTGCACGACCTGCAGGGACTGCATGTCCAAGTGCCCCGCGAACGTCGAGATAATGGGCATCGTTGCCGCGGCGAGGGCCGACCTCGTCCGGGCGGGCTTCGCGAGCGACGTCCACCGGCGCGTCATCGAGAACGTGAAGGCCACGGGGAACATATACGGCGACGCGGACGTCAGGGCGCCCGTCCGCGACGGCGAGGTCCCCCTCTTCCTCGGGTGCCAGTACATGTCGCGCCCCAACAACGTGAAGAAGTTCGTCCGCATCCTGGAGGCCCTCGGCATCCAGCCGAAGGTCGTGGACGAGGTCTGCTGCGGCTTCCCGATGGAGGTCATGGGCTTCGTCGACGACTTCGAGGGGCACAAGGAACGGTTCCGCGAGGCCTTCGGCGCCGGCGGCGAGGCGATAGCGCTCTGCCCGACCTGCACGGTCTTCCTCCGCGAGGGCCACGGGGTCGAGGCGAGGCACGTCCTCCAGGCCATCCTCGGGCGCCTCCCCGAGGCCGATCTGGGGCTCAAGGTGACCTACCACGACCCCTGCGACTTCTCCCGCACCCTCGGCATCATCGACGAGCCCCGGCAGATACTCCGGCGGCTCGGCTGCGAGGTGGTCGAGATGACCCACCACGGCAAGGGGTCCATGTGCTGCGGGGGCGGCGGCGGCATCCTCATGTCCGACGCCGCGCTGTCGGACGACATCGCCATGGCGAGGGTCCGCGAGGCGCTCGACACGGGCGCCGACACCATCGTGACGGCCTGCCCCACGTGCGAGACCGTCCTGAGGAAGGCGGCGAACGCCGCGGCGGCGAAGGGCGAGCGGGTTCTCCAGGTCAGGAGCATCGAGGACATCATATGGAAGGCGGTGAAATGACCGACGAACGCGCGGGCGAAAGACCGGCCAGGGGGCGATGACCTGACCGGGGACAAGATGTACCTCCTCGACCTCGGCGTCAGGCCGTGGAAGCAGTCGATGCTGATATTCCACGCCCTCGCCCGCATGGGCGTCGAGGCGGTCGTGACCGTCTCCCCGGACCGACCCTTCATCAGCATAGGTTACTTCCAGGACCCCTCGCAGGAGGTCGACCTCGCGCAGATGGAGCGCGAGGGCCTGCCGCTGTTCCGGAGGGAGGTCGGCGGCGGGACGGTCTACCTCGACCGCGACCAGATATTCTTCCACGTGATCTGGGACCGCGGGAACCCGGCGTTCCCGAAGGGGGTCAGGGACATCTACCGTCACCTCTCGGCCCCGCCGATCGAGGCCTACGGCGAGTTCGGCATCGACACGAGGTTCCGCGAGGTCAACGACATCGTGACCGCGGAAGGCAGGAAGATCGGCGGCCTCGGAGGGGCGAACATCGACGGATCGATGGTGTTCGTCGGCTCCATGATGATGGACTTCGACTACGGCGCCATGGCGAGGGCGGTCAGGGTACCGGACGAGAAGTTCCGGGACAAGGTCTTCAAGACCATCGAGGAGCACGTCACGACGATGAGGCGCGAGCTCGACGCGTTGCCCCCGCGGGGAGAGATAACCCGCGCGCTTCACCGCAGGTTCGGGGAGCTGCTGGGACCGCTGATCCCCGTCGCACTGTCGGACGACGTCGTGGCGAAGATGGCCGAGCTGGCGGCGTGGTTCGACTCCCCCGAGTTCCTGTACCGGAAGGTGCCGAGGATGCCCAGGGGCGTCAAGATAGCCGAGGGCGTCGAGATCCTCTACGGGTTGTACAAGGCCCGGGGCGGCCTGGTCCGCACGGCCCAGGAGGTGCGCGGCCGGCGGATCGCCGACATCGGCATCACCGGGGACTTCACCATGCTCCCGAAGGAGGAGCTTTCCGGGCTGGAGGACTCCCTGCGCGACGTGGAGCGCGAGGGCTCCGAGGTCGTCTCGGCCGTCGAGGGTTTCTACGAATCGTCGGGCATCGAGGCCCCCGGGGTCACCCCGGAGGACGTGAAGAAGGCTGTAATGGAGGCGAAGTGATGACCATAAGGACGAGCGAGCTCGACGCCGGCTTCTGGCGCGAGGTCGCGGCGGAGCTTGGCGGCAAGGAGATCTCCCGCTGCTTCGCGTGCGGCACCTGCACCGCCGGGTGCCCTGTCCGCGAGATCGACGACAGGTACAACCCCCGGAAGATCATCCGGATGGTCCTCCTCGGGATGCGGGAGCAGGTGCTCTCGTCCGACTTCATATGGCTCTGCAGCACGTGCTACACGTGCTACGACCGCTGCCCCCAGGACGTCTGCCTCACCGACATCATGGCGGCGCTGAAGAACATCGCGATGCGCGAGGGTCACGTCCACCCGTCCTTCAGGGAGCAGGCGCGGCTCCTGATGGCGCACGGAAGGCTCTACGAGGTCGAGGACTTCGACAACAAGAAGCGCGAGAAGATGGGCCTCCCGCCGGTCCGCAAGGAGATCCCCGAGGTGCGAGAGATATGCAGGGACCCGGTACTCGAGGAGGTGACCACGGGATGAGGTACGCGCTCTTCCTCGGGTGCACGATACCGGTCCGGGGCCTGAACTACGAGCTGAGCGCCCGGGCCGTGGCTGCGAAGCTCGGCATCGAATTCGTCGACGTCGAGCCGTTCTCGTGCTGCGGCTACCCCATGAAGTCGACATCGAGGGAGGACGCCATGGCGATGGCCGCCCGCAACCTGGCCGTGGCGGGGGAAATGGGGCTCGACGTCTGCACCCTCTGCAGCGCCTGCACCGGGGTCCTGACCGAGGCGCAGAAGGAGCTGGACGCCCATCCGGACGTCCTCGCCCGCGTCAACGGGCGGCTCGCGCTCGTCGACAGGGAGTACCGCCCCGGCGTGAAGGTGAAGCACTTCTCGAGGGTGCTGTACGAGGACGTCGGGCTCGAGCGTCTGAAGGAGCCCGTCGTGCGTGACCTCAGCGGGCTCAGGTTCGCGGTCCATTACGGGTGCCACTACCTGCGGCCGGCGCACATATACGAGGGGTTCGACGACCCGGAGGACCCGCATACCGTGGAGGAGCTCGTCTCCGTCACGGGCGCGAAATGGGTCGACTACGAGGGAAAGCTCGACTGCTGCGGCGGCGCCATCCTCGGCGTGGACCAGGGGATCGCCCTCCGGATGTCGAAGGCGAAGCTCGAGTCGGTCAGGAAGGCGGGCGTCGACGCCCTGGTCTCGATATGCCCGTTCTGCACCGTGATGTACGAGGACAACCAGCGCAAGATCGAGCAGGAGTTCGGGGAGACGTACGGCATCCCCGTTCTGTACTACCCGCAGGTCCTGGGGCTCGCCTACGGCGTCGACCCGAAGGAGCTCGGCTTCAGGCTTAACAAGGTAAAGCCCACCGAGCTGATGGCGAAGCTCGGGGGCGCCGGGGGGGCCGAATGAGCCCGAGGCCGGCGGGGACGGAGGGGTGCGCCTGCGGTCACGATGGCGCCACCCCCGTATCCGGTCCGGGCGTGCCCGAGGCAGCGAGGGCAGCTGGAGGCGGCGCATCCGAACCCGGTGCGTCCGGCGGAAGCGTTCCCGGGGCGACGGGAGCGCGCGCCCCGGTCGGCGCCGCGCTCGTCGTGGGCGGGGGCGTCGGAGGAATACAGGCCGCGCTCGACCTCGCGGAGGCGGGCTTCCGCGTGCACCTCGTCGAGGGCTCGCCGGCCATCGGCGGCGTCATGGCGCAGCTCGACAAGACCTTCCCCACGAACGATTGCTCGCTGTGCATACTCTCCCCGAAGCTCGTCGACATCGGGAGGCACCCGAACGTCGACCTCGCGACCAACGCCGACGTGGTCGCTGTGGAGGGCGAGGCCGGAGCGTTCCGGGTCAAGGTGCGCGAGCGCGCCCGCCGCGTCACCGAAGCCTGCGTGGGCTGCGGCCTCTGCGCCGAGGCGTGCGTCCTCGCGGGAAGGTTCCCAGACGACTACGACGAGGGGCTCTCGAGGCGCGGGGCGATATACATCCCGTACCCGCAGGCCGTGCCGATGCGATACGTCGTCGACCCCGAGCGCTGCCTCCAGGTCACGAAGGGGAAGTGCGTGCAGAAGTGCGTCTCCGTCTGTCCTGCGGGCGCGGTCGACCTCGACATGGAGGACAGGGAGCGCGTCCTCGAGGTCGGGGCCATCGTCCTCGCGCCCGGTTTCGAGGGGTTCGATCCTCGCCTGAAGGGGGAGTACGGATACGAGAACTTCCCGAACGTCGTCACGAGCCTCGAGTTCGAGCGCATCCTCTCGGCCAGCGGGCCGTACGAGGGGCACGTGCGCCGCCCGTCCGACGGCGCCGAGCCGCGGCGCATCGCATGGATCAACTGCGTCGGCTCGCGGGACCGGGGGTGCGGCAACGAGTACTGCTCGTCCGTCTGCTGCACCTACGGCATAAAGGAGGCCGTCATCGCGAGGGAGCACGACCCGCGCATCGAGCCGACGATGTTCTACATGGACATGCGCACCTTCGGCAAGGGCTTCGAGGAGTACTTCACGGCCGCCAGGGACAGGCACGGCGTCCGCTTCATCCGTTCCCGCGTCGCGGACGTCAGGGAGGCCCCCGGGAGCCACGACCTCGTGGTCAGGTACGAGGCGGAGGACGGCAGCCTCCGTGAGGAGAGGTTCGACATGGTCGTCCTCTCGGTCGGGCTCGAGCCCGGACGGACGGCCCGGGACCTCGCGTCCCTCGTCGGCGTCGAGACGGACCGCTTCGGCTTCTGCGTGACCGGCGAGACGTCGCCCATGGAGACGAGCGTCCCCGGCGTCTTCGTCTGCGGGGCCTTCGCGGGGCCAAAGGACATCCCGGAGACGGTCATCGAGGCATCGGGCGCCGCCGCCAGGGCGGGCGCCCTCATCGCCGGCTCGCGCGGCGCCCTGGTGACCCGGGCCGAGCACCCCGCCGAGATCGACGTCCGTGGCCAGGTGCCGAGGGTGGGCGTCTTCGTCTGCCACTGCGGCATCAACATCGGCGCCTACGTCGACGTCCCGGCGGTGGTCGAGTACGCGAGGGGCCTGCCCGGAGTCGTCCTCGCCGAGGACAGCCTCTACACGTGCTCGGCGGACGCCCAGCGCTCGCTCGTGGAGCGGATCCGCGAGCACGGCCTGAACCGCGTCATCGTCGCCTCGTGCACGCCCCGGACGCACGAGCCCCTCTTCAAGGAGACCCTCCGCGAGGCCGGGCTGAACCCGCACCTGTTCGAGATGGCGAACATACGCGACCAGTGCTCGTGGGTCCACATGAACGCGCCCGAGGAGGCCACCGCGAAGGCGAGCGACCAGGTGCGCATGGCCGTGGCGAAGGCACTCCTCATCGAGCCCCTCGAGGAGGTGACGCTCGACGTCAACCCCCGCGCCCTGGTGATCGGCGGCGGGCTCGCCGGCATGACGGCCGCACTCGCCCTCGCGGGACAGGGATTCCCCGCGACCCTGGTCGAGCGGGAGGACCGCCTCGGCGGCAACCTCCTCCACACCCGCTACACGCTCGAGAACGACGACGTCCCGTCCTACCTGGCGGAGCTCGTCTCGCGGGTCCGGGGCCACCCGCTCATCGACCTCCGTCTCTCGTCCGCGATCGCGTCCATCGAAGGCTATGTCGGGAACTTCAGGACGGTCCTCGAGGCTGCCGGCTCGACGACGGCCGTCGAGCACGGCGCCGTCATCGTCGCCACCGGCGCCGTCGAGTCCGTCCCGGACGCGTACATGTACGGCATGGACGAGCGCGTCGTCACCCAGCGCCAGCTCGAGCGGATGGTGGCCGATGGCGAGGACCTGTCCGGCAGGACCGTCGCGATGATACAGTGCGTCGGCTCGCGCGACACGGCCCGCCCGTACTGCAGCCGCGTGTGCTGCATCGACGCCGTGAAGAACGCAGTCCGCATCCTCGAGACCTTCCCCGACGCCCGGGTGTTCGTCCTCTACCGCGACATCCGCACCTACGGCACGCGGGAGGTCGCCTACGAGAGGGCGCGGGAGCTCGGCGCCATCTTCATCAGGTTCGACCCGGAGGGACCACCGGTCGTGACCTCCGAGGCAGGCCGCCTCAGGATAACGGCCCGCGAGCCCATCCTCGGCGAGGACATCGTCATAGACGCCGACCTCCTCGCGCTGAGCCCCGCCATCGAGCCGAGGGAGGACAGCATGGCCCTTGCGAAGATGCTCAAGGTCCCGCGGAACGCCGACGGCTTCTTCCTGGAGGCCCACGTCAAGCTCCGGCCGGTGGACTTCGCCACCGACGGCGTCTTCCTCGCCGGAATGGCCCATTCGCCGAAGACGATTGACGAGTCGATCGCGCAGGCCTGCGCCGCGGCCGGGAGGGCCGCCACGCTCCTGTCCAAGGGGCGGGTGACCGTGGACCCCGCCGTCGCGGTCGTCGACCGCGACCTCTGCATCGGATGCGGCCTCTGCGCCTCCCTGTGCCCTTTCAAGGCGATCGACATATCGCTGATGGAGGGGGGCCGGAAGGCCACGGTCATATCGGCATCGTGCAAGGGGTGCGGCGTCTGCGGCGCCTCGTGCCCGAAGCTCGCGATCACCATGCGGCACTTCACGGACGACGAGATCGGGGCGCAGATCGACGCCTTCGGGGGGGTGCGGCCATGACCTCCTGGGAGCCACGCATACTGGGTTTCCTCTGCAACTGGTGCGCCTACGCCGGCGCCGACCTCGCCGGCGTCTCCCGGGTGCAGTACCCTCCCAACGTCCGCGTCATCCGCGTCATGTGCTCCGGCCGCGTGGACCCGGTACTTGTGCTGGAGGCCTTCAGAGGCGGCGCAGACGGCGTTGCGGTCCTCGGGTGCCACCCCGGCGACTGCCACTACCTCACCGGGAACTACCAGGCCGAAAGGAAGATGGCGATGGCGAGCAGGATCCTGGAGGAGGTCGGCATCGAGCCCGAGCGCCTCCTCCTGGACTGGGTCTCGGCCGCGGAAGGCCAGCGTTTCGGCGAGGTCATCACGTGCTTCGTCGGGCGGGTGCGCGCCCTCGGGCCCCTGTCCGGCGTCCCGGGGGCCTCGGAGAGGGCCGCCGTGGGAGAGGGGATCGCTGCGAGCGACCGGCTCCGTTGGCTGGTCGGCAAGGAGCGCGAGCTCGTGGAGGCCGGCAACGCGTACGGGGAGGTCCTCGACGCCGACGCCTTCCGCGAGGTTCTTTGGCGCAACATCTCGGTCGAGCACTTCCGGCAGCGGGTCCGCGCCGAGCTCGGCAAGGGCCCCATGACCGTCGGGACCATAGCGGGCGCCCTCGACATGCCGCCGCGCGACGTCCTCCGCATCATCGTCGACCTGGAGGACCGGGGGATCGTCCACTCGGGCGGGATGGACGGCGACTCCCCGCTCTACGTTCTCGCGGGGACCGGGGGTGAGTGTCGGTGACGCCCGATGCCGTGGGTGCGGTCCTCGTGGTGGGCGGCGGCATCGCCGGCATGCAGGCGGCCCTCGACCTAGCGAACTCCGGGTTCAAGGTCTACCTCGTCGACACGGCGCCCGGCATCGGCGGCACGATGGCCCAGCTGGACAAGACCTTCCCGACCAACGACTGCTCCATGTGCATAATGGCACCGAAGCTCGTCGATGTCGGCCGCCACCCGAACATCGAGCTCGTCACCTACTCCGAGGTGGAGGGGTTCGAGGGCACGCCGGGCGACTTCCGCGTGAGGATCAGGCGAAAGGCCCGCTACGTGGACCCCGAGGCCTGCACCGGCTGCGGCGTCTGCGCGAGGGAGTGCCCCATCGACGCCATCAACTCCTTCAACGAGGGGATGAACGAGAGGCGTGCGATCTACCTCCTCTACCCGCAAGCGGTCCCGCTCGCCTTCGCCATCGACCGGGAGAGGTGCATCGGCTGCGGCCTGTGCGAGAACCTGTGCCTCGCGAATGCGATCCGGTACGACGACAAGGACGAGATTGTGGAGCTGCGGGTCGGCAGCGTGATCCTCTGCCCGGGCTTCGAGGAGTTCGACCCGGCGCTCAAGCCCGAGTACGGCCACGGGCGCTTCCCGAACGTCGTATCGAGCATCGAGTTCGAGCGCATCCTCTCCGCCAGCGGCCCCTTCAGGAGCCACGTCCTGAGGCCGTCGGACGGCGTCCAGCCCCGGCGCATAGCGTGGTTGCAGTGCGTGGGCTCGAGGGACCTCGGCTGCGGGAGGGACTACTGCTCGTCCGTCTGCTGCACGTATGCGATCAAGGAGGCGGTGATCGCAAAGGAGCACGTCCCTACCATCGAGCCGACGATATTCTTCATGGACATGCGCACCTTCGGGAAGGGCTTCGAGGCCTATTACGACAGGGCGCGGGACGAGTACGGGGTCAGGTTCCTGCGGTGCCGCGTCTCCAGGGTCGAAGAGGACCCGGAAACCAACGACCTCCTGATAAGGTACGAGACCGAGGATGGCCACATCGAAGAGGAGAGGTTCGACCTCGTCGTGCTCTCTGTGGGCTTCACGGCGAGCGAGGGCGCCCGCCGGCTCGCCGAACGCGTCGGCGTCGAACTCACGGAGAGGGGGTTCTGCGCCGTCGACGGCCTCGACCCCGTCAGCACGTCCCGCGAGGGGGTCTTCGTCTGCGGCTCTTTCGCGGGGCCGAAGGACATCCCGGAGACGGTCATGGAGGCATCGGGGGCGGCCGCGAGGGCCAGCGGGCTGATAGCGAGCGCGAGGGACACCCTCGTGGGCGGCAAGGCCCTCCCCGCCGAGGCGGACGTCCGGGGGGATGCTCCGCGGATCGGCGTCTTCATCTGCCACTGCGGGATCAACATCGGCGGTTACATCGACGTGCCCGGGCTCGTCGCCTACGCCCGCGGCCTGCCGAACGTCGTCCACGCGGAGGACAACCTCTACACGTGCTCGCAGGACACGCAGAAGCGGTTCGTGGAGACGATCCAGGAGCACCACCTCAACCGCGTGATCGTGGCGTCGTGCACGCCCCGCACGCACGAGCCGCTGTTCCAGTCGACCCTGCGGGAGGCGGGGCTCAACGCCCACCTGTTCGAGATGGCCAACATCCGCGACCAGTGCTCGTGGGTCCACATGGGCGAGAGGGCGAGCGCCACAGCCAAGGCCCGCGACCTCGTCCGCATGGCGGTCTCGAAGGCGCAGATCATCGAGCCGTTGTCCAAGGTGAGGCTCGGCGTGACGCAGTCAGCGCTGGTCGTCGGCGGAGGCCTCGCAGGGATGACGGCGGCCCTCGCCATCGCGGAGCAGGGCTACGACGTGGACATCGTCGAGCGCGACTCCCGGCTCGGCGGCAACCTGAACCACATCCACACGACGGCGGACGGGGCAGACGTCCAGGCCTTCCTCCGGGGGCTGACGGCGCGGGTCGAGGCGGACGGGCGGGTCCGGGTCCATACGGGCGCGGCCATCTCGACCATCGAGGGGTACGTCGGCAACTACCGTACCACCCTCGACCATGGCGGTTCCGGGACGGTCATCGAGCACGGCGTCGTCGTGGTCGCGACAGGAGCGGTCGAGTCCGTCCCGACGGAGTACTTGTGCGGCCAGGACCCCGACGTCGTCACTCAGACGGACCTGGAGCGGATGCTGGCGGAGGGGGCCGACCTCTCCGGTTCGACGCTGGCGCTGATACAGTGCGTGGGTTCGAGGGAGGACCACCGGCCATATTGCAGCAGGATATGCTGCACGAACGCGGTGAAGAACGCGCTGCGGGTGGTGGAACGCTACCCCGACGCCCGCGTGTTCGTCCTCTACCGCGACATGCGCACGTACGGCTTCAACGAGACCCTGTACGAACGGGCCCGGGAGAAGGGCGTCATCTTCGTCCGGTACGACCTTGACCGCAAGCCCGTCGTCGCCCGGACCGGCGGCGGCCTCGAGGTGCGAGTCCGGGACCCGATACTCGGCGAGGACATCGACATATCGGCGGACAGGGTGGTATTGTCCCCCGCGATCGCACCCCCCGACGGAAACGAGGCACTGGGCAAGCTCCTCAAGGTCCCGCTCAACTCGGACGGGTTCTTCCTCGAGGCGCACGTCAAGCTCAGGCCCGTGGACTTCAGCACGGAGGGGGTCTTCCTCGCCGGCATGGCCCACTCCCCCAAGTTCATAGGCGAGACCATCGCCCAGGCCTACGCCGCGGCAAGCAGGGCTTGCACCATCATCTCGAAGGACCACTTCGAGGCCGAGGCCACGGTCTCGGCGGTCGACGATGCGATGTGCGTCGGCTGCGGTCTGTGCGTCGCCGCGTGCCCCTACAACGCCATCGAGCTCAAGGACGGCCATGCAGCCGTCACCGAGGCCCTTTGCAAGGGGTGCGGCCTCTGCGCCGCCACCTGCCGCTCCGGGGCCATACAGCAGAAGGGCTTCAAGGACCAGCAGATCCTCTCCCTCATCAAGGGGGCGATATGCGAGGTGCTATGAACGCGGCGTACGCCGTACCCGGGCGCATCAATGCACCGCTACGTGTCCCGCGGGCGGCGCTTCAGCCGCCGACTGGCGGGGGGGTCTCCGTCCGAGAGGGAGAATTCGACCCGTAATAACTCGCAAAATGGTAAAACGGGTCTCAGGTACTGGCCAATGTGATACCTTTTTTTGAAAAATATCAATTAAATGTCAAAATCGGACCAGTTCGCGACCGTCAAATCCTTATAACGGAAAAACGGTATCCAGGTTGCTACGGCAGCGAAGGGGCTGTTGCACCATTCGATTACGGAGGGCTATCATGGCGACCGAATCCAGGAGGAGCGAGGAGGCCGCACAGGAGAAGGTCCCGAGGTTATCGGGCACTCTCATCGATGAGCTGCAGGACCTCTGCGACGAGAACGTGTTCGGTTGCTACCAGTGCGGCACGTGCGCCGCCGGGTGCCCCTTCATCGACGAGATGGACCTGACCCCCGACGAGGTCCTCCGACACGTGATCATGGACCGGAAGGAAGTGCTCCGCTCGAAGACGATATGGTTGTGCGCATCCTGCTTCACGTGCGCGGAGAGGTGCCCCCGCGACCTCAACATCACGAAGATCATGGAGGCCCTGCGGCAGATCGTCCTCCGGAGCAACATCGACGAGACGGACATGACCGGGCTCACCGAGGAGGAGAAGCGCAGCATACCGCAGCTGGCTTTCGTCTGCCTCTTCAGGAAGAACGTCGGATGATACCATGGAACTGCTGTACTACCCCGGCTGCACGATGAAGACGTCCGCGAAGAACCTCGAGTCCTCCGCGGTCGCGGTCCTCCGCGCCCTCGGGCACGAGCTCAGGGAGATGGACGAGTGGAACTGCTGCGGCGTCGCATCCTCCCTCACCACCGACGATCTCATGCACCACGTCGCACCCCTGAGGAACCTCGTCCATGTCGAGGACCAGGGGCACCAGCGCGTCGTCGTCATCTGCGACATGTGCTCCAACACCCTGAAACAGACCGACACGAGGGTCAAGGCGCGAAAGGCGGACCTCGACACCCTCAACGCCTTCATGGACCGTGAGAACGATTACAAAGGAACGGTTAAGGTCCAGCACCTCCTCGAGTTCCTGAGGGACGAGGTCGGTTTCGACGTCATGAGGAAGAAGGTCAAGAGGCCGCTCAAGGGGATGCGGATCATGCCCTACTACGGGTGCATGCTCCTGAGGCCCAGGGAGGTCGCGATCGACGATGCCGAGGAGCCGCGCATCCTTGCAGACCTCATCGTCGCGCTCGGCGGCGAGGTCGTCGACAACCCGTACAAGGTCGAGTGCTGCGGCACGTACCGGACCATCGAGCAGAGGGAGTCCACCGCCAGGCGCGCCGGCAAGATCGCCAGCTACGCCCTCGGGCGCGGAGTGGACGCCATCATGCTCTCCTGCCCTCTCTGCCGGTTCAACCTCGACGTCCGGGGCAAGGAGGCGGAGGAGCTCATCGACGGTTATTCCCAGGTGCCCGTCATGTACTACACGCAGCTCATGGCCGTCGCATTCGGCCTCGGGACCGGGAGCTGCGGCTTCGAGACCCACGCGGTCGACCCGATCCCCCTCCTGCGGGAGAAGGGGGTCATATCGTGATCGGCGAGAGGTGGTAGGATGTACGAGAGCGGATCATCGGCAGCGCGTTCGGGAAAGGGGACGGAGGCGCCGGAGGGGGCGCCCACCTACGAGATCTTCATCATGGGGAAGAAGTACGACGTCCCCGTCGGGTTCACGATAATGAAGGCCATCGAGTACGCCGGGTACCAGTTCATCAGGAGCTGCGGCTGCAGGGCCGGCTTCTGCGGCGCCTGCTCGACGATCTACAGGAAGGAGGACGAGCAGAAGCTGCACTTCGCCCTCGCATGCCAGCAGCTGGTCGAGGAGGGCATGTACCTCGTGCAGATACCGTTCGTGCCGGCCTCGAAAGCGATGTACGACATCGACGAGGTGAGGCCCGAGGAATCGACGATACTGTCGATATACCCCGAGATCGCCCGCTGCGTCTCCTGCAACACGTGCACCAAGTCATGCCCCCAGGACATCCAGGTGATGATGTACATACAGAACGCCCTCAGAGGGAACATCAGGCGCGCCGCCGAGCTGTCCTTCGACTGCATACAGTGCGGCATGTGCGCGATGCGGTGCCCGGCGGACATCAAGCACTACCACGTCGCGCAGCTCGCGCGCAGGCTCAACGGCAAGTACCTGGACCCGCCGTCCAGGGACCTGGAGGCGCGCCTCCGCGAGATCGAGTCAGGCAAGTACGACGCCGACATGGACGAGCTCGTCAACATGGACGAGGCGGAGTTGAGGCGGCGTTACAAGGCGTTGAAGATCGAGGCCAGCGGCGACGATGTCAAGGGGGGCCATTGAATGAAGCTCGAGAGCGGTTACCCTGAATACATGATGGATTCGATCCGGCTCGTGGAGGAGAAGCGGGCCGAGAACATCGAGCGGGCCATCGAACCCATGTCCATGGAGCAGCGCGAGGACATGTTGAGGAGGTTCCACCCCGACTACATGGAGGGCACCCGCCGCGAGGTGCGCGTCGGCACGGATGCGGGCCTTCTCATGTACAATGGCATCGTCGACCTCCTCGAGGCGCGCCCCGTCCTCGACCCTCGGGCCGTCGACCTCGGTCACATCGACCACGATGTCGACATCCTCATCATCGGCGGCGGCGGCGCCGGGACGGTCGCCGCGATCTTCGCCCACGAATCGGGCGTCCCGGTGGACAGGATACTCATCGCGACGAAGCTCCGCCACGGCGACGCCAACTCGATGATGGCCCAGGGGGGCATCCAGGCCGCCGACAGGGGCGTGGACAGTCCGCTGATCCACTACCTGGACATCTACGGCGGCGGCCACTTCACCAACAAGCCGGAGATGGCCCGTGCCCTCGCAATGGACGCCCCGAAGATACTGAGGTGGCACCTCGACCTCGGTGTCATGTACGACCGCATGGACGACGGCGAGTTCCAGGAGCTCTCGGGCGGCGGCACGTCGAGGAACAGGATGCACAGTGCGAAGGACTACACGGGCATGGAGATGATGAGGAACATAAGGGACCACGCGCGCAACCTGGAGATCCCGGTCCTCGAATTCTGCCCGGTCGTGGAGCTGCTCCTCGACGACAAGGGGGCGGTGGCGGGCGGGGTCGCGTTCAACCTGGAGACCAAGGAGCACCATGTCATCAGGGCGAAGGCGACCATCCTCGCGACGGGCGGCTCGGGGCGACTCCACCTGAGCAACTACCCGACGACCAACCACTACGGCGCAACCGGCGACGGCCTCGTCATGGCGTACCACGTCGGCGCGAACCTGCTCGACCTCGACACGATCCAGATCCACCCGACCGGGGACGCCTACCCGGAGGCCGTGGTCGGCATCCTCACGACCGAGAAGGTGAGGGGCCTCGGGGCCAAGCCGCTCAACAGGTTCGGCGACCCCTTCGTGTTCCCGCTCGAGCCAAGGGACGTCGAATCCGCGTCCTTCATCCGCGAGTGCGAGGAGGACCGCGGCCTGGTCACCCCGACGGGCATGCCCGGCGTATGGCTGGACTCGCCCATGATCGACGTGATACACGGAAAGGGGACGATCGAGAGGAAGCTTGCAGGCGAGGTCAGGAAGTTCAAGCGCTTCGGCATCGACATGACGAAGCACCCGATACTGGTCTACCCAACCCTCCACTACCAGAACGGCGGCGTGGAGACGAACGATCGGACCGAGACCCGGATACCCGGGCTCTTCGGCGCGGGGGAGGTGACGGGCGGGGTCCACGGGAAGAACAGGCTCATGGGGAACTCGCTGCTCGACTTCAACGTCTTCGGCAGACGGGCGGGCATCCGGACCGCCGAGTACGTGAGGACGCGCAAGGTCGGCAGGCTCAGCCTGAAGCACATAGACGAGTACAACAGGATGCTCGACGAGGCCGGGATCGCCCCGAAGGGGACGGCCCCGATGATACTACCCGAGTACCGGGGCCATCAAGCCCTCGCGAGGGCCCTGGACATACTGTGAGGTGGCGAAGGATGACCATAACGATCATCGAGGACTGGTGCAAGGGCTGCGAGCTCTGTATCAATCGCTGCCCGACCAGCTCGCTCGAGAAGTCGAAGGACCTTAACAAGAAAGGGGTCTACCCGCCAAGGCTCAAGGAGGAGAACGAGTGCAACTTCTGCCGCCTCTGCGAGCTGATATGTCCCGACTTCGCCATCACGGTGACCCAGGAGGCGGGCGAGGAGCGGGTCCAGAAGCAGAAGCTCATCCTAGGAGGTGTGGCGCGATGAAATACCAACGCGACCCCGTGCGCATCAGGAAGGTTCTGGGAGACAAGGTGCAGTTCATCCAGGGCGACATGGCCGTGGCCTACGGCGGGCTCGTGGCCGGCGTTTCCTTCTTCGGGGGATACCCGATAACGCCAGCGTCGGAGGTAGCGGAGGGGATGGCCCGGCTGCTCCCCCGCGTCGGCGGCACATTCATCCAGATGGAGGACGAGATCGGCAGCATCGCCGCCGTGATCGGCGCGGCGTGGGGCGGCGTCAAGGCCATGACCGCCACCTCGGGGCCCGGGTTCTCGCTGATGATGGAGAACTACGGATACGCGATCATGACGGAGACGCCGTGCGTCATCGCCAACGTTCAGAGGACGGGCCCGTCAACCGGTCAGCCGACGCTCGGCGCACAGGGGGACATGATGCAGGTCCGCTGGGGCTCCCATGGCGACATGGAGGCCATCGCTCTGGCCCCGAGCACGGTCCAGGAGTGCCTCGACATGACCATCGAGGCGATCAACCTCTCGGAGAGGTACCGCCACCCGGTCTGCGTGATGACCGACGGCGAGATCGGCCACCTCCGCGAGAAGCTGGTGATACCCGACGAGGACGAGATCGAGCTCGTCGAGCGACGGACGCCGAAGTTGCCGCCTGGCGAGTTCCTCCCGTTCGCCCCCTCGCAGATCGACGGCAGCAAGGTCCCGGACTTCGCCGCCTTCGGCACGGGGTATCACACCTACGTCACGGGCCTGACGCACAACGAGAAGGGCTTCCCGAGGACCGACAAGCAGCCTGACCACGAGAGGCTCGTCATGAGGATAATCGAGAAGATAACCGACGACAGGAAGCGGTTCGTCAACATCGAGGAGGTGATGATGGACGACGCCGAGGTCGCCTTCGTCACGTACGGCGCGTCCGCGAGGCCCGCGAGGAGCGCCGTCATGGATGCGCGCAAGGCGGGGATAAAGGCAGGCATGCTCCGCCTTAAAACGGTGTGGCCGTTCCCGCGCGACGAGATAATGGCAGTGTCCAAGAAGGTGGAGCGGATAATCGTCCCCGAGATGAACCTGGGGCAGATCTACCATCCGATCCGGGAGTACACCGACCAGGCCTGCGAGGTCGTAATGGCCCCAAAGATCGGGGGCGAGATGCACCTGCCGCACGAGCTGGCGGAGTACCTGGGGGTGAGGACATGAGCGAGATGATCGACGCCAACGAGATCCGGAGGAAATACCTTCGGGACGGGATGCTCCCGACGATATTCTGCAACGGCTGCGGCCACGGGAACGCCATCGACTACACCTTCTGGGCCATAGAGGAGCTCGGGATAAACATGGACGACGTGGCGCTCGCCTCCGGCATCGGGTGCTCGTCGAGGATCCCGGGTTACATCAACGCCGACGGCCTCCACACGACGCACGGGAGGGCGCTGGCCTTCGCCACCGGGATCAAGGCCGCGAACCCCGACATGCACGTGATCGTCTTCACGGGGGACGGCGACTGCACGGGCATCGGCGGCAACCACTTCATCCACGCCGCGCGGCGCAACATAGACATGACCGTCATCCTGCTCAACAACTTCATCTACGGGATGACGGGCGGGCAGCTCGCGCCGACGGCGCCGAAGGGGAGCATCGCGACCACCGCCCCTTACGGGAACATCGAGCAGCCGTTCAACATCAGCGAGCTCGCGACGGCCCTGGGCGCCGCATACGTCGCACGGTGGCCGATATTCTACCCCTACCAGCCCATCAAGTCGATCAAGGAGGGGATACAGACCCCAGGGTTCGCGCTCATAGAGCTCATGTCCCCCTGCCCGACCGCCTACGGGCGTCGCAACAAGCTGGGGGAGATCGACCAGCTTTGGGCCTGGTACGAGCAGAACACCATCCTCATCGAGGACTACGAGAAGACGATGAGGTACGGGACCGAGGAGGAGAAGGCGGCGGTGAAGGAGAAGTTCCTCATCGGTATCTTCCAGAAGGCCGAGAAGCCCGGCTTCTTCGAGGCATACGACCGGATGGTGAAGAAGCTCATGGCCAACGATGACGCGAAGTGGGGCGGGGGTGGTGCGGAATGAAGCGCGAGATCAGGATCGCCGGGTTCGGTGGCCAGGGGGTCATCCTCGCGGGGTTCATCGTCGGGAAGGCGGCATGCGTGTTCGGCCCGTACAACGCCGTGCAGAGCCAATCGTACGGCCCGGAGGCCAGGGGCGGCGCCGCCCGCTCGGAGGTCATAATCTCGGACGAACCGATCGGCTACCCCCGCCCGACCGGCGTCGACCTGTTCGTGGCGATCGCCCAGGAGGCGTTCGACACCTACAAGGGGGACGTGAGGCCCGACACGGTCGTCATCGTCGATCCGGACCTGGTGCCGAAACACGACCTAGGGCGTCCGGTCTTCGAGGTGCGGGTCCAGAAGATCGCAGAGGACCTCGGGAACAAGATAGTGACCAACATCGCCATGGTGGGGGCGATGACCGGCATATACGACCTGTTCGACGAGGATGCCATGAGGAAGGCGGTGCTCGACAGCGTCCCCAAGAGGTTCGCCGAGCTCAACGTGAACGCGTTCAAGAAGGGATACGAGGCTGGTAAGGATGCCCTTTCCCGGTGAGACGAAGGCCGGGGAGTGCGAGACCCCCGTGGACGTGATGGAAGGGACCGACGTCATACCGCAGTACTACGACGATGTGCCCCTGGAAGACGATTACCTGATACAGGTCCCCGAGCTGACGATGCTCGAAGACGCGATGCACGGGGAGGCGGAGCCCGAAGTCGTCGCAGAGTACAAGCTTCGCAGGGCGGGAAGGCGCATCGACGCCGACGTCCTCATAGTCGGCGGCGGCATCTCCGGCATGCAGGCCGCGCTCGACATCGCCGACAAGGGCTACAGGGTCGTCCTGCTCGACAAGACCTCGACCATCGGCGGGAACATGGTCAAGCTCGACAAGACCTTCCCGACGAACGACTGCTCGATATGCACCTCCGCCCCGAAGATGGTGGAGGTATCCAGGCACCCGAACATCAGGCTGATGACGTACACCGAGATACAGTCCCTCGAGGGGGAGACCGGCAACTTCACCGCGCACGTGTTCCGGAAGAGCAAGTACGTCGATCCGGAGAAATGCACCGGGTGCGACGACTGCGTCCCCGTCTGCCCCGTCGAGGTCGTGAGCGGCTTCGAGGAGGGCCTTTCGAGGCGGAAGGCGATCTACATCGAGTTCCCGCAGGCCGTGCCGATCGTCTACACCATCGACTACGAGAACTGCGTCGGCTGCGGCTCGTGCGAGCGCGTGTGCGAGCCGGGCGCGATCTCGTTCCTCGAGAAGTCCGAGGACATCGAGGTCCACGTCGGCAGCGTCATCGTCGCCACCGGCTACGAGCTGTTCGAGCCCCTCGAGATGCGGAAGGAGTACGGCTACGGGAAGTACCCGAACGTCATCACCGCTATGCAATTCGAGCGCCTCCTGTCGTCCTTCGGCCCGACCGAGGGTAAGGTGAAGCGCCCGTCCGACGGCCAGCGGCCAAAGAGCGTGGCGTGGATCCAGTGCGTCGGTTCCAGGAGCAAGCAGCTCGGGTTCCCTTACTGCTCCAGGGTCTGCTGCATGTACGCCACCAAGGAGGCGGCGATAGCCAAGGAGGCGGACCCCGATATCGACGTCAGCATCTTCTACATGGACCTCCGGGCCTACGGCAAGGACTTCCAGCAGTACTACGACAAGGCGAAGGACGCCGGCGTCGAGTACATCCGCGCGCGCCCGAGCTCGGTGTTCGAGAACGACGACGGGAGCATCTCGATACGGTACATGGACACGCACACCCGAGAGGTGAAGGACAGGACGGTCGACCTCCTCGTCCTCAGCACAGCTATAATCCCGTCGAAGGAGAACGCGCGCCTCGCAGGCGTCCTCGGCATCGGCGTCGACGAGAGCGGGTTCTTCGAGACCGGCTCGATAATGGAGGACCCCATCCAGTCCTCCCGGCCGGGCGTTTTCCTCGCCGGCTGCGACCAGGGCCCCAAGGACATCCCCGACAGCGTGGCGATGGCGAGCGGCGCCGCCGCGAAGGCGATGGCGGCCATAGTCGACAGGGAGAAGGCCGAGCCCGCTCCCCTGCCCGTGGAGCGTCAGGTCACCGGAGAGACGCCGCGCGTGGGCGTCTTCGTGTGCCACTGCGGCAAGAACATCCACGGCTTCCTCGACACCGAGGCGGTCGCAGCGTACGCGCGGGACCTCCCCTACGTCGACTTCGCGACGGACGTGATGTTCGCCTGCTCCGAGGACACGATAAAGAGCATCCGCGACAAGGTCCGGGAGGAGGGGCTCAACCGCGTCATCGTAGCGGCGTGCTCGCCCGTCACCCACGGCGGCCTCTTCCAGGACACCTTGGTCGAGGCAGGCCTCAACAAGTACCTCTTCGAGTTCGCGAACATTCGGCAGCACTGCTCATGGGTGCACTCGGGGAACAGGAGCACGGCGACCGCCAAGGCCAGGGACCTGGTCCGCATGGCCGTGCACAAGTCCGCCCTCCTCGAGCCTCTGACGCAGGAGGAGGTCTCGGTCACGCCCGCGGTGCTGATCGTCGGCGGCGGACTGGCCGGCATGCGCACGGCCCTCGCCCTGGCGGAAATGCACGTCCGGTCGTATGTCGTCGAGAAGGAACCGGAGCTCGGCGGGATCCTACGCCGGTTGCACACTCTCTTCCCCCTCGATCTGGAGGCGGACCAAGTCATCGGCCCCCTGGCCGACCGGGTGTGGAACAACGAGTACATCGAGGTGCTGACCAGCAGCACCCTCGATGAGGTCGACGGCTTCATCGGCAACTTCGAGGCGCGGATCAGCACGCCCCTGGGCGAGCGCACCATCCCGTTCGGGACGGCCGTCATCGCCTCCGGGTTCGACGAGATCGACCTCACCGGCAGGTACGGCTACGGCTCCAGCGACAGGGTGATGACCCAGACCGAGCTGGAGGAGCGCCTGAAGGCCGGGGACCTGCCGCCGGTGAGGAGCGTGGTGATGATCAACTGCGCCGGCGCCATGGAGCCGGAGAGGCCATGGTGCTGCCGCGTGGGCTGCGGCGTCTCGATAAAGAACGCCCGCCTCCTGAAGGAGAGGAATCCCGGCGCGGACGTCCACATCCTCTACCGCGACATCCGCATGTTCGGGAAGGACGAGGAGGAGTACTTCACCGACGTCATCGAGAACAAGCGGGTGAAGATCGTCAGGTACGGTCTCGACAGGGCTCCTGAGGTCTCGGTGGACGGCGACGGGAATGTGATGGTGCGCGTCCACGACGAGATCTACGGTGACGACCTCGAGATCCCCGCCGACCTCGTCGTCCTCACCGCCCAGACAGAGGGCTCCGTTTCGGTGGATAGGCTCATGGAGATGTTCAAGATACCCTCCGGGCCCGGGCGTTTCCTCATCGAGGCGCACGCGAAGATAAGGCCGCTCGACTTCGCCACCGACGGCGTGTACTTCTGCGGCTCCGCGCACTACCCGAAGAACCTCGCAGACACCATCGCCCAGGCCGAGGGCGCCGCCTCCAGGGCCGCCATACCCATCATGAAGGGGCGACTCGTCCTGGAGGGCATCACCGCGAGCGTCGACAAGGAGACGTGCGTCGGCTGCGGGCTGTGCGTCGCCGCGTGCCCCTACGTGGCCATCGACCTCCAGGACGGTAAGGCGGTCGTCAACAACGCCCTTTGCAAGGGGTGCGGCCTCTGCTCGGCGACATGCCGGTCGGGCGCCATCCAGCAGAGGGGCTTCAACGACAACCAGATACTCTCCATGATAAAGGGCGCGCTGCACGAGGTGGTATGACATGAAGGGACCCGATCGTGGCCGGCACCCTCCCGCGCTGCCGCACGCGTCCCCCGAGGTGATCTGACATGGCCGAGAACGACAGCTGGGAACCGAAGATCATAGGCTTCCTCTGCAACTGGTGCAGCTACACCGGCGCCGACCTCGCCGGGACGTCGAGGCTCCAGTACCCGCACAACATCCGGGTCATCAAGGTGATGTGCTCCGGGCGCGTGAACCCGCAGTTCATACTCAAGGCCTTCCAGGAGGGCGCCGACGGCGTGCTCGTCTCCGGCTGCCACCCCGGGGACTGCCACTATATCAAGGGGAACTACCACGCCAGGAGGAAACTGACCCTGCTGCACGACCTGATGGACTACATGGGCATCGACCCGGGGCGGTTCCAGGTGTCGTGGGTCTCCGCGTCCGAGGGCCACAAGTTCGCCGAGGTCGTGACAAGGTTCACGGAGCAGGTGAAGGCCCTGGGCCCGCAGACGAAGTTCACCGGAGGTGAGGCGTGATGCCCGACGCGTCAGCCAAGGAGGCGCAGGTCCGGGACATCGCGCGCCGATGGTTGGCATCCGGCGAGGTGCGCTACGTGATAGGTTACGCCGCGGGCCGCGGGAACGTCGCCCGAGCGGCCTTCGTCCGGAGGGCGGGGGACGCCGACCGCCTCATCTGGAACCCGACGTGCGTGAACAACCTGACGCTGTTCCTCCGGGAGGAGATGCTTCGAAAGCTCGCGAAGGGCGAGAAGCCCGACCCGCGCCCGATCGGCATCGTGGTGAAGCCCTGCGACTCGAAGACGGTCGTCGAGCTCGTGAAGGAGCACATCGTCGACCCGGCGCGCGTCCGGGTCATCGGCCTCACGTGCGAAGGCGTCTGCGACCCGAAGAAGCTCGTGGGTACCGAGGTCGGGCCACATGCGGTGACGGCCGACACGATCGCCGACAAGTGCACCGTGTGCAGGCTCCACAACCCGCTCATGGCCGACGAGGTCGTCGGCGACGAGGTCCCCGAGACGGTGGAGGACGATTACTCCGACGTCGCCGAGATCGAGGCGATGTCGCCGGAGGAGAGGTGGGCGTACTGGGAGCGCCAGCTCTCGCGCTGCGTCCGCTGCTACGGCTGTCGAGAGGTCTGCCCGCTCTGCTACTGCGCCGAGTGCGTGTTCGACCGCGAGAAGCCGTACCGGTGGAACGAGCGGACCGTGCAGCTGCCCGAGAACCTCTGGTACCATGCGGTCAGGGCGATGCACCTCGCGGGCCGATGCATCGATTGCGGCGAGTGCGAGCGTGTGTGCCCGATGGACATCCCGATACGGAAGTTGAACCGGTACCTCGAGAAGAAGGCGAAGGAGCGATACGGCGTCGAGGCCGGAAGGAGCGCCGAGGACGCCCCGACGTTCGGCTCGTGCGACGTCGACGACCCGGAGGAGTTCATCTGGTAGGGAGGCGATGACATGGCAAACACGATACGGAAGGACAGGATCGCCCAGCTCGTCTCGCGCCTGACCGACTACGACGTCTACGGTCCTGTGGAGGAGGACGGCGTCTTCCTCTACCGCAGGGTGACCGGCCCGCCGCCGCCCGGCTTCACGAACTCGAGGGTGCCGCCCAAATCGATATTCTTCCCGCAGACGGAGACCATGATGGAGTTCGAGAAGGACGGGACCGGGCACCGGTTCGTGGGGGCGCGGGAACCGGAGAGGGCTGCCAGGAAGATCCTCCTCCTCGGCGGCAGGCCATGCGACGTCCGCGCCGCGACGTTCCTCGACAGGCTGTTCACGTGGGATTACATCGACCCGTACTACGTCGACAAGCGCGAGAGGGCGACGGTCATATCGTTCACCTGCACCGGGCCTATGCCCAACGAGCAATGCTTCTGCCCGTCGATGGACGGGAGCCCGTCCGGCACGGAGGGGGCCGACATGCTCTGGACCGACCTCGGTGACAGTTACTACGTCGAGGCGTTGACCCCCAAGGGTGAGGCCATCCTGTCGGCGGGCGGGGACGCCTTCGGCAAGGCCGGCAAGAAGGACGCCGGCGCCGCGAAGGAGGTCAAGGCCGCCGCGGACGAGCGCATCACGAGGCGCTTCGACCGCGAGGGCGTCGCCGCCGCCCTCGAGTGCCTTTTCGACGACCCGTACTGGGACACGGTCTCCGAGCCCTGTCTCGGGTGCGGGATATGCACCCTGCTGTGCCCCACGTGCCACTGCTTCGACATCAACGACGTCGTCCGGAAGGGCGAGGGCAGGCGCGAACGCACGTGGGACACCTGTCAGGCGGCGTACTACTCGCTGCACGCGTCGGGGCACAACCCCAGGCCGGGGAAGAAGCACCGCCAGCGGAACCGGCTCTACCACAAGTTCCTCTACATCGACAGGAACCTCGGGATCGTCGGGTGCGTCGGCTGCGGCCGCTGCATCGCCAACTGCCCGGTGAACATCGACATCATCGAGGTGGCCGAGGGGACGAAGACGTGTGCCGAGGCCAGGCGCGAGGGCGCCGGCGCGGATGCGAAGGGGGCTGCCTGAATGTCCAAGGGTACCAGGAAGCGAGGCAAGGCGGAAGGCGTCGGCCCCGCGGAGGCCCCGAGGCCCGTCGGAGGGCGCGGCGGGCCCGATGGCGCTTCGGCCAAGGTTCACGCCGCGCAGGAGCACAACGTCTATCTACCGGTCACCGCGACCGTGACGAAGATCGAGCTCGAGGCCGGCGGCGCGCGGCCCATCCGGACCTTCACCTTCGAGATCGACGCCCCCGCCGAGCACGCCCGCTTCCTCCACAGGCCCGGGCAGTTCATCATAGTGAGCCAGTTCGGGACCGGGGAGAGCGTCTTCGCCATTTCGTCGTTCCCCAACGCCGACGGGGTCATCCAGGTCTCCGCGATGAAGGTCGGCAACGTGACCGGCAAGATGCACGAGCTCAAGGTCGGGGACAAGGTCGGCCTCCGCGGACCGTACGGCAACGACTTCCCAGTGGACGCGTGGAAGGGGAAGGACATGGTCTTCATCGGCGCTGGCATCGGCGTCTCGCCCGTGAGGAGCGTCTACCAGTGGGTCCTGCACCCCGACCACCGGAAGGACTACGGGAACGTCACACTCATCTACGGTGCGCGCACCCCGGCCGACCTGGCGTACAAGGAGGAGTTCGCCGCCATCGAGGCTCGCGACGACGTGGACCTCTGGCTCTGCATAGACTGGGCCTTCGGCCCGAAGGGGCCGATCGAGGGCGACGCGCAGCCGGGATGGCCGGCCATCAACATGAAGGCTCCCGGCGAAACGGTCGTGCCTGAGGGGAAACGTCGCTTCACCTGCTTCGTGCCGCAGCTCGTCGAGGTGGTCAAGCCGTCGCCGGAGAACGCCATCGTCGTCACCTGCGGCCCGCCGATCGCGATCAAGTTCATCACCCAGGCGCTTGCGAAGCTCGGCTGGACGCCGTCGCAGATCTACACCACCCTCGAGAACCGGATGAAGTGCGGCATCGGCAAGTGCGGCCGCTGCAACATCGGGGACATATACGTCTGCAAGCACGGGCCGGTCTTCACCTACGAGGAAGTCAAGAGGATGGTGAACGAGTTCTAGGGTCGCTTCAGATCCGGTGTCACGGGGAACGGCCGCGCGATCCGGACGGTCACAGCGGCACGTCTGACATCGCTATATACTTCTCATTGTATCCCAATCAGTATGCGGGTCCGATTGCCCTACGGTGACGATATGGTCGATGTCGTTGTCGACGCCGATTGCACGGTCGTCGCCCCCGGGACCATCGACGGCATCGATGCCCGCGGGGCCATCGGGCAAGCCCTTTGCACCCCGGTCGGCCAGCCGCCGCTGTCCAAGTTCCTCGCCGGCGCGAACGACCTGCTCGTCGTCGTCAACGACGCCACGAGGGCGACGCCGACGGCTGCCGTCCTCGAGGCCGTATGGCCCGCGATATCGGGGGTCGAGGAAGTGACGTTCATGGTGGCGACGGGCGCGCACGGGCCTCCGGACCGGTCCGGGCTCGAAGGGATCTTCGGCGACCTCCTCCCAGAGGTCCGCGGCCGGCTCGCGGTCCACGACGCCGACGACGACGCGGGGCATGTCCGCCTGGGTGAGACTACCCGCGGCACGCCGGTCCTTATCGACCGCAGGGCCGTGGAGGCGTCGCGGATATTGCTCATCGGAAGTGTCCAGCCCCACTACTTCGCCGGGCTCTCCGGCGGCAGGAAGGGCCTTGCCATCGGCCTCGCGGGGCGTGCCACCATCGAGGCCAACCACTCGCTCGCCCTGCAGGAGGGCGTCGCGTCCCTGGCGCTCGATGGCAACCCGGTCCACGAGGACATGGTCGAGATCGTGGGGTTCATGGACGGGCGCCGCATCACGACGGTGCAGGTCGTGCTCGATGCGGAGAGGCGCGTCATCGAGGCATCGGCGGGCGACCTGCACGGCGCCTTCGGGCGGGCCGCCGAGACCGCCCGCCGCCTCTTCGGCGTGCCCGTGGAGGGGCGCTTCGACGTCATCGTCACCTGCGTCCCGCCGCCGAAGGACCTGAACATGTACCAGTCGCAGCACGCGCTGGAGCACGCCGCGGCCGCGCTTGCGGACGGCGGCATCGTCATCTGGGTCTCCGCGTGCCGCAGGGGTGTTGGCGACGACAGGTTCCTCCGCCTTCTCCACGACGCCAACGGCGTGGCCGACGTCGAGGCGTCGCTCGCCGGGGGATACCGATTGAGCGACCACAAGGCCCACCTCATCTGCCGCACGCTGGAGCGCGCCGACATATGGACCGTCATGGGCGTGGACGACGAGGCGGTGTACGGGGCGAGGATGATGCCCTTCGCCGATATCCAGGAGGCTGTCGGCGCGGCGCTGGCCGTCATGCGGGAGAGAGGCCGCGAGCCCAGGGTGCTGGTCATGCCGGACGGGACGTCGACGGTTCCGACCGTCGGAGGCGAGTAGGATGAAGGGAGAGCCGATGGAGCACAGGTACAGGACGTCGATCACGTGGACCGGGGCGCGGAAGGGGGTACTGTCGTCCCCGGGGAAGCCGGAATGGCCCGTCGCCTGCGGCCCCGAGTTCGGCGGCCACGAAGGCTACTGGACGCCGGAGGACATCTTCGTGGCGGCGATCGAGCACTGCACCATGTCCACATTCCTGTGGCTAGCGGAGCGGCGCCGGCTCCCGCTCGTCTCCTACCGCAGCGAGGCCGAGGGGCTGGCGACGATGTCGGGGGGCGCCCTGCGTTTCACGTTGGTCAGAGTGAGGGCGCGCGTCGGCGTCCCCGACGCCGCGACGGTCGAGCGGGTCGACCGCCTGTTCGACGAGGTGCGCGACTACTGCCTCGTGCTGAAGTCGGTGACCTGCGAGGTCGTCGTCGAGCGCGAGGTCGTCGTCGAGCCTCCAGGTTGAAAGGGCGGCTGAGGCGATCCCAAAGGCAGGCGCTTTTAGGTCCTAGCGACATGACAAACGGTAAATAATCCCGAAGCCCTCTTGGCCGGAGGCCGACCGATGCGGATACTCGTCGTTGCCACCAACATCCCGTACCCCCGCGAGTGCGGCGGGTCCATCCACGTGAGGGGCGTGGTCGGCGAGCTCCGTCGGCGGGGCCACGAGGTCGCGCTTTGCGCCAGCGACGGACCCGGGCTGCGGGAAGAGCCCGTGCACGGCGTGCCCGTCCACAGGTTCCGGTGGCGGAACAGGGACCTCTGGCCCTTCCAGGCAGTGCAGCGGTGGACCCACGGGTTGAGGGCGGCGCGGATTGCCCGGGCGTTCCGGGCGGACGTCATCTACGAGCGCGAGAGCTCTCTCGGCGCCGGCGCCGTGGCCGCCGCGCTGCTCCGGCTGCCCCTGGTGGTCGAGGTGAACGACGGCTGGTGGCACCGTTCCTCCCTCGAACGCGCATCGCGCATCCTCTCCATCACCGGCTCGTCGAGGGCCGTCGTCCCGGAGAGGTACCATCACAAGACAGCGTTCATGCACAACTGCGTCGACGCCGCCCACTTCGATGGCGCGACCCCCGCCACGATCCCGGGGGCGGAGGGGCGGCCCGTCATCGGCTACACCGGCAGCCTCCTCGCGTGGCACGGCATCGAGGACCTCGCGACCGCGCTCCCAATGGTCCTCGAGGAGGTCCCCGAGGCGGCCATCCTGGTCGCAGGGGAGGGCGCGACGCCCGAGGCCAGGGCGCTCCTGAAGGGGCTCAGGGCGGCGGCGAGCGCCGCCGGGAGGCCCGACGCGCTCCTCCTCCCCGGCCGCGTGGCCTACGCGGAGATGCCCGGGCTGCTGGCGGCGTGCGACGTCTGCGTGGCCCCCTTCGACCCGTCCCGCGAGCCGGCACTGGCAGAGCGGGGGTTCTTCTACTCCCCCCTCAAGCTGCTCGACTACATGGCCGCGCGCCGGCCGATCGTTTCGACGGACATCGACAACGTCCGCGACATGCTCGCGGACGGCCGGGGTATCCTCGTCCCGCCCGGCGATCCTGGCGCTCTCGCGGAGGCGGTGGTCCGGCTCCTCGGGGACCCGGAGGAGAGGCGAAGGATGGGCGGCCTCGGCAGGACGTTCGCGGAGGCCCGATCGTACGAGAACGCGGGCGAGGCCTACGAGAGGGCGATCCTCGATTCAGCCTCCCCGAATGGGAGATGAGGCCGCACCCCGCCGGGCATCCGGGGCGGCCAGAGGAGGGGAAAAACGTAAATATCGCCCCCGCCATCGAGGTCATCACGAGGTCAGAGGCGAGATCATGGGTGTGTATCACGGGTACGACATGCCGGACGACCTGCACTACCACGAGGAGCACGCGTGGGTGAAGGTCGAGGGAGACGGGACGGTCACGGTCGGGATGAACGACTTCTACCAGAAGAGCGCCGGCGACACGACGTACATAGACCTCCCTTTCGAGGGCGACGATGTCTCCCAGGGCGAGACCTGCGGGAAGATCCAGTCCGCGAAGTGGGTCGGCAAGTTCGTCGCGCCGCTGTCGGGCGAGGTCATTGCGGTCAACGAGGCCCTGGAGGACGATCCGACGCTCATCAACACCGATCCCTACGGCAAAGGATGGATAATGAAGCTGCGCCCGGCGGACCTCGCCGGCGAGGATCGGGCGCTCGTCACCGGAGCGGCAATCGCGCCGTGGCTGAAGAAGGAGATCGACGAGTCTGCCGCGAAGAAGTAGGCCGCCCCGGACCCGGGAACGCTCGACGCGCCCGTGTCCTCAGTCCTTCACCGCTTCGCTGATTTGCTCTCCCGGCCCATACCCCTCGTTCACTTCGGTCCGAATACCTTTCTGAATGCCCCGACGTGCACCGCATGGTCGTGCTCCCCGTAGAGCACCATGCGAACAGACCTGACGTTCCTCAGCGCTGGTACGGCCTCTTTTATCGCCGTGAACGCCACCTCCGCCGCCTCCTCCACCGGGTAGCCGAAGACGCCCGTCGATATGGCGGGGAAGCCGATCGAGCGCACGCCCGCCTCGTCTGCGACCCTGAGCGAATTGCGATAGCACTCGGCCAGCAGTCCGGCCTCCGGTTGGTCCCGCCCGTAGACGGGCCCTAGGGTGTGGACCACGTGCGCGTTCGGGAGCCCGTGGCCGCCGGTGATGACCGCCTCGCCAGGCCCGATGGGGGCGAGGGGCCGGCACTCGGCCTCCAGGCCGGGGCCGGCGGCGCGGTGGATCGCACCGGCCACGCCGCCGCCCATGCGCAGCTGGGCGTTTGCAGCGTTCACGATCGCGTCCAGGTCCGGCTGCGCCACGATGTTCCCTCGCACGACCTCGACCGTGACGCCCTTGAACTCCGTTTCCATGGCATCCCCCGTGGCCATCGCCGCTTTGCCCTTTAATCCTATCGTCGGGTCCCGATGCCGGTTCGGGGGGCACTCGATGCCTATAAATAGCGGTACCTGACATCACCGACCTGCGCGGCAGGGACGGAGCCCTCCGGGTCGCCTGGAGGTCTGGACGTCCGAGGCCGCAAGGTGGTGTACACTCATGCCCAAGACGCTTGGAAGGTGCAAGCTCTGCGGCGTCAGCAAGCTCCTGAATTACGCCGGGCTCTGCAAGAGGTGCAACAGGGAACCGGCCAGCGCGGACATCAAGCTCGCAGCGCTGACCGAGGTCGCGCACCAGAGGGAGGAGCTGAAGGCGGCGAAGCTCCGGCAGATGCGCCTGGACGCCGCAGCGGCGGCCGCTGCGGCCAAGGCAGCGGCGGCGGTGGCCGAGGAGCTGGGCGAAGAGGCGCCCGCCGAGCCCGAGGCCGAGGAGGAAGCCCCCGAGAAGGAAGAGGAGGAGTGACCCCCTTCATCGTGTCCACTCCGGATGCCGGCGGCCGTCCAGTCCTTCGCCGCGATGTAGCGGGCCCGCGACCCGATGATCTCAGCCCGTGAGAGTCCTCTTCGTGGTGGTACCTATCGCCGCAGGCGAGTCGCAGACCGTGACGCCCGCCGCCCGCAGGGCGGCCTTCTTCTCGGCGGCGGTCCCCTTGCCCCCCGCGATTATCGCTCCAGCATGCCCCATCCTCTTTCCCGGTGGGGCGGTGCTCCCCGCGATGAAAGCGACCACCGGCTTGTCGCAGTGATCGGCTATGTAGGCTGCTGCGAGCTCTTCGTCGTTCCCGCCGATCTCTCCTATGAGCGCGATGATCTCGGTGTCGGGGTCCGCGTTGAACAGCTCGAGCGCGTCGCGGTGCTTGGTGCCGATGATAGGGTCGCCCCCGATGCCCATGCACGTCGACTGTCCGATGCCCGCCGCCGTCAGCTGGGCGGCTACCTCGTACGTCAGGGTGCCAGAGCGCGATATCACGCCGCAGCGGCCCGCCTCGAAGATCTCCGTGGGCATGATGCCGAGCTTGCCGACCCCGGGAGTGATGATCCCGGGGCAGTTAGGGCCGATCATTCGCGTCGAAGAGCGCTTCAGCCGGTCCTTGACCCGTATCATGTCGAGCGGGGGTATGCCCTCCGTGATGAGGACGACGAGGTCGAGCTCCGCGTCCACGGCCTCGATCACGGCGTCCGCGGCGAAGCGCGACGGGACGAAGATGATGGACGCGTTCGCGCCCGTCCCGTCCCGCGCGTCCTCGACCGTGTCGAAGGACGGCAGGCCCAGGACCTCCTCCCCCGCCTTTCCCGGGCGCACGCCGCCCACGATCCGCGTCCCGTACTGGAGCATCCGCTCCGTATGGAACTGCCCCTCCTTCCCGAGGCCCTGGACGATTGCCCGGGTGTCCTCCGTCAGCAGGACGGCCATTCAATCGCCCCCCGCGAGGTCCGCGGCCTTCTGCGCTGCCTCGTGGAAGCCGACGACGGCGTGGAAGTCGAGACCGGACCCCTTCAGGATCCGCATCCCTTCGGCGGCGTTGGTCCCTTCGAGGCGGACGACGATGGGAACGTCGACCTCCCCCAGGTTCATGACCGCCTCCACGACCCCCTGCGCGACGCGGTCGCAGCGCACGATCCCCCCGAAGATGTTGATGAGGACGCACCGGACGTTCTGGTCGGCCATGAGGATGCGGAAGGCGTTCTCGACCCCCTCGGCGGATGCGCCGCCGCCGACGTCGAGGAAGTTGGCGGGCTCAGCCCCGCAGAGCTTGATCAGGTCCATCGTCGCCATGGCGAGCCCTGCGCCGTTGACCATGCACCCCACCGACCCACCGAGCTTGATGTAGTTCAGCCCGTACCTCTTGGCCTCCGTCTCCAGGGGCTCCTCCTCGGTGAGGTCCCGCAACGCGGCGTGTTCGGGATGCCTGAAACCGGCGTCGTCGTCGAGGTTGACCTTCGCGTCGATGGCCATGGCGCCGCCGTCGGTCCTGACGATGAAGGGATTGATCTCGGCGAGCGTCGCGTCCTCCCCTTCGAACAGTCGATAGAGGTTCGTCACCGCGTCCACGCCGTCCTTGAACGCCTGCCCCGACAGCCCCAGTTTGAAGCAGACCCGCCTCGCCTGGAACGGCATGAGGCCGAGCGCCGGGTCCACCCACGTCTTGAATATCCTGTCCGGGGTCTCTGCCGCGACCTTCTCGATGTCCATCCCCCCGGCGGATGATGCGATTATCACGAGGCGGGACGTCTCGCGGTCCAGCACGATGGCGATGTAAAGCTCCCTTGCTATCGGCGAGGCCTCCTCCACGAGGACCTTGTGGACCCTCTTACCGCCGGGCCCCGTCTGGTGCGTGACGAGGCTCATCCCGATGATGGCCCTGGCCGCCGTTTCGGCCTCGCCGGGCCCGTTCGCGAGCTTCACCCCGCCGCCCTTCCCGCGACCGCCCGCATGGATCTGCGCCTTTACGACGACCTTTCCGCCGATTCTCTCGGCTATGGCCCGTGCCTCCTCCGGGGTCGATGCCACGCCCCCCGCGGGGACGGGGATCCCGTACCTTCGGAACAGCTCCTTTGCCTGGTATTCGTGTATCTTCATGACGTTCCCCCACGCTATTCCAGCAAAATGCCGGCGGCCTACATAACGTTGTCGCCATCCCCCACGGGCCGGGCGTTGCGATATCGATAAACGACATCGGCTAGAGCCCTCAGAAGCATGATAAGATTCTTATATTTACCCGCCGATTACAGCGCCGAGACGAGAAGGGGGAATTGAAGATGCTGGTACTTGTGAGGCTCTCGCCTAAGGGGGGACTGACGAATCTCTGCACGGCGATAGAATCCGAGAAGAGGAACCTCTACTGGGAGGACGTTCAACCGCTATACGCGATAACGCAGGAGGGCAAGAAGTACGTCAGCATACTCCTCGACGTGAAAAACCTCGACGCGGTCATGAAGGTATTCGTGAAGAACGTCAACACGATGGCCACGGTCAAAGACACACGGACCATCCCGATAATGAGCCCGATATACTTCCCGGTGCCGGAGGATCATGCCACCGATCTTGTGAGCTACCTCGTCTACCTCCGCGTGTCCCCCGAGCATTACCAGTCGTCCTACCAGAGGATCCTGGAGACCAAGCCAGCGAAGGGCATCCATACCCGCTACCTTTCGTACTCCTTCGGCGACGACGACATCATCCTGAACGTCATGGCCAAGGACCGCGAGGCGGCGACCGGCTTCGTCGAGAAGCGCATAATGAAGATACCGGGCGTCGTGTCGTACGACATTTCGAGGGTCATCCGGACGATCCCCCTCCTGCCCCCCGCGAAGCTCCAGGCACACAAGGACCGGTTCCTGTGGACGAAACCCGCTGGAGAGGGGGGCAAGATCGCCAACAGGGCCGAACACGAAGCGTACATGAAGGAGAAGGCGACCATGACCGTCTTCGTCCGCCTCTTCGCGAAGAAGGACGTTCAGGCCCTTTGGGAGGACATAGAGGCGAGGATACCCGGATTCGAGACCGAGGACCTCGTGCCGCTCTACGCATCCCAGCAGGAGGACAAGGACTACATCACCGTCATCTTCGAGACGAGCAACTTCGAGGGCCTCAAGGACGTCCTCGTCGAGAACGTCGCGACGATGCAGAACGTCCGCAAGACCCGGACCGTCCCCCTCGTGGAACCGACATACTTCCTCCTGCCGAAGGGACACCCGGACGAGCTCTACCGCTTCCTCTTCAGCATCAGGGGCGAGCCGGGCAGGTACCAGTCGATACGCGCGAACATCGTCGGATCGGAACTCCCGGGGAACTTCTACCTCACCTACCTCTGCTACTCCCTCGGGAAGGACGACCTGCTCGTCTCCGCTCTCGCCGAGTCTCGGAAGGCCGCGCAGAACTTCGGACGGTCCGTCCTCGACACGATGGCGGGGATAGAGTCGTATGACGTTTCGAACCAGCTGAGGACCCTGAGGTTGACGTCTAAGGAGCGGTGGAAGCGCCATCAGGACCGGTTCCTCTCGAGCCACGACCGCCTCCACAGGCGCGAGCTCGATCCCCGGTACGACTGGACGGACGACTTCCGGGACTTCGCCGCGCTTACGGGCGCTTTCATCGACGAACTCGAGAATTGAGCCTCACGCACATCGTTCCCCGGGGCGGGATCCGGGTGGGCACTCGCGACTTGGCACCGGAGAGCGAATGATGGGGGGATCCCATGGGCAAAAGCCTGACGCAGAAGATACTGGAAGAGCACCTTGTCAGCGGCGAGTACGTCCCCGGCAGCGAGATAGGGATCAGGATAGACCAGTCCCTGACCCAGGACGCCACGGGCACCATGGCCTACCTTCAGTTCGAGGCCATGGGGATACAGCGCGTCAAGACCGAGCTGTCGGTGAGCTACGTGGACCACAACACGGTCCAGATAGGTTTCGAGAACGCGGACGCCCACAGGTACCTACAATCCGTGGCCGCCAAGTACGGGATACACTACTCCCGGGCGGGCAACGGCATCTGTCACCAGGTCCACCTCGAGAGGTTCGGACGTCCCGGACGGACGCTGCTGGGGAGCGACAGCCACACTCCCACGGGCGGCGGAATAGGCATGATCGCCATCGGCGCGGGGGGCCTGGATGTCGCCCTGGCCATGGGCGGCTCGCCGTTCTACCTCACGTGCCCCCAGGTGATCAAGGTCCATCTCAAGGGAAGGCTGAAGCCATGGTGCAGCGCGAAGGACGTCATCCTGAAGGTCCTCGAGACGTTCACCACCAAGGGCAACGTCGGATGCGTGTTCGAGTACGCTGGCGCCGGCGTCAAGACGCTGTCGGTGCCCGAGCGCGCCACGATCACGAACATGGGTGCCGAGTGCGGTGTCACGACCTCGATCTTCCCATCCGACGAGGTGACCCACCGGTTCCTCGAGGCGCAGGGCCGGGAGTCCGACTGGGTCGAGCTCGGCGCCGACCCGGACGCGGAGTACTCAAGGGTCGTCAAGATCGACCTCTCCAGCATCGAACCCCTCGCAGCCACTCCACATAGCCCCGGCAACATCGCGACCGTCCGGTCTCTGGCAGGGAAGGAGGTCAACCAGGTCTGCGTCGGGTCTTGCACCAACTCGTCGTACCGCGACCTGATGGTCATCGCCAAGGTCCTCAAGGGGAGAAGGTGCCACCCCGGTGTCAGCTTCGTGATGGCGCCCGGCTCAAAGCAGGTGCTGCAGATGATCGCCGAGAACGGCGCGCTCTCGGACCTGCTGGCGTGCGGCGTCCGCGTGGCGGAGAACGCCTGCGGTTTCTGCATCGGGAACAGCCAGTCGCCGCAGTCGACCGGCGTCTCCCTCAGGACATCCAACCGGAACTTCGAGGGGAGGTCAGGCACGAAGGACGCTCAGGCCTACTTGGTCAGCCCGGAAACGGCGGCCGCCGCCGTGATAACTGGCAGGATCACCGACCCGAGGGACCTCGGCATGGAGTACCCGAAGGTGCGAATGCCCGCGAGGTTCCTCGTCGACGACTCGATGGTGATCCCGCCGCCGAAGGACCCCGCCTCCGTGAAGATCCTCCGGGGACCCAACATCGGCGACCCCCCGCGCAACGACCGGATGCCCGATTCGATAAGGGGCAAGGCCACGATCAAGGTCGGGGACAAGATCACGACGGACCACATCATCCCGGCGGGAGCCCGGATGAAGTTCCGGTCGAACGTGCCGGAGTACTCCAAATACCTGTTCGAGGTCGTCGATCCGAAGTTCTACGAGCGGGCGAAGGAGGTCAGGGATTCCGGCAAACACAACGTCATCGTGAGCGGGGTCTCCTACGGCCAGGGCTCCTCGAGGGAACACGCGGCGCTGTGCCCCATGTTCATGGGCGTGAAGGCCGTCATCGCCAAGTCCTTCGAGAGGATACACACGGACAACCTGATCAACTTCGGGATCCTCCCGCTGACCTTCAGGAACGAGGCTGACTACGACCGCATCG
>JAKEGO010000161.1 GCA_022615805.1 Thermoplasmata archaeon | reverse complement strand
GTCGAGGGAGGCACGAACCCCGGGCGGCTCTACGCGATCAACGACGACACGGGGAACATCGTATGGTCGTACGAGTTCTCGACGCAGACGCCGGTGATAAACATCTCCGTCCCCGGCACCGGCTCGCACAGCGGCTCCGGCCCATCGGTCGATCCGGACGCCGGGACGGACGGCATCGTATGGTGCCCGAACGGCGACCGCCTGTACGCCATCGACCTCTCCAACGGGGACGAGCTTTACGTCAAGAACCTGAACGACTGGGCCATGGGCCAGACGCCATCGTGGGACGCCAACAACGTCTACATCTGCGATGACGCGGGCAACCTGACCGCCTACGTGAAGAACACCGGCGCGAAGGCCTGGGAA
The DNA here is from genome assembly GCA_022615805.1 of Thermoplasmata archaeon. Lineage (GTDB taxonomy): Archaea > Thermoplasmatota > JAKEGO01 > JAKEGO01 > JAKEGO01 > JAKEGO01. Next base: position 2,427 of record JAKEGO010000161.1, on the reverse strand, counting down.
CTGAGCCTGGGCGGGCCGATCAGGACGAGCCCGATATACGACGCGAACGGTAACATGTACACCGTGTGGAACGGCTTCGGCCCAGAACGCGGCTACGTCGTCTGCATCAACATGACGACCAGGGAGATCGTCTGGGAGCAGCCCCTCGGAGGCTGGGTCCTCCTGTCCATGGCCGCCGACGACGGCGTGATCTACGTCGGCGACGCGGATGTGACGACGCCGCCCTTCTATTCCCATCTCTACGCCATCGGCCCCAAGGACGTCGACGTCGACCTGCAGGTGGAGCGGATCGTCGCCTCCGGCCTCAAGGAGGACGAGCCAGGATACCTCGTCGCCCAACTCTACAACGACGGCACCGCGTCGGCCTGGGACTTCGAGGTGAAGTTCTACCGCGGCGACCCGGACCAGGGCGGGTCCCTCATCGGCACCATCGAAGTGCCGAGGGCCCGGCCGGGCGAGAGCACCCCCGCGGTCATCCCGTGGGCCCCGACGGCGAGCGGCGACCTCGACATCTTCGCGGTGGCCGATTCGGCCGACGACGTGGACGAGACCATCGAGGGGAACAACAAGGGCTTCGGCACGGTCCCCGTCATCAGCGGCGACGCCTCCCCGACGGCCGTCATCGACTCGATATCCCCGGACGACGTCTACGCCGACGGGACGAACATAACCTTCTCCGGGTCGGCCTCCGACGTCGACGGGACCGTGGATTCCTACATGTGGCACTCGCACATCGACGGCTACCTCAGCGGGGAGGAGGACTTCGCGGTCCTCTCGGACGTCCTCACGCCCGGAGCCCACGTCATCACGTTCCGCGTCCAGGACGACGACGGGCTGATGTCGGACAACGCCACGGCGGTCCTCATCGTCCGCTCGGTCCCCGGGGACGACTGGAACCGGTCGGGACACGACAACGAGAACACCGGGTACAGCACGTCGGGCAGCGTCATGGTGCCCACTATCGAGTGGTACACGAGCTACGAGACCCTCACCGGCGAGACCGCGCTTGCCTCGCCCGTCGTGGTGGACGGCGTGGCCTACGTCTGCACGCTCAACACCACCTACGCCTTCGATGCGGACGACGGCTCCGAGATATGGAACCACACGATGCCCGACGACTGGTTCTGGGGCCAGGCGGCCACCCCCGCCGTCTCCGTCGAGCACGGCGTCATCGCGGTGACCGGTTTCGACATCATTGTCCTCGACATCGAGGACGGCAGCGAGGTGTGGAGCCTCGACATGGTCGGCGACTTCGAACTGGCGGGGCCGCTCATCTACGGGGACCTTCTGTTCGTGCACAGCCTGGGTTACCAGAACATCACGTGCTTCGACCTGACCACCGGTTCCGAGCAGTGGAACTACGAGGTGGGCGCGGGCTACCTTTGGTCTTCCCCGTCGATCGGCTTCGGCCATCTCTACGTGACGAGCTACAGCACCCCGGACGACCTCGAGGGATACTACGCCATATACGGCCTGAACCTTAGCGACGGCCTTCTCGATTGGAGGTGGCGCCTGGGCGACGGGTCCGTCGGCGGGATCGGCATACCCTTCGTCGGCGCCGCCCTGTCCATCTCCTCCCCCACCGTGTGCTCGTACCAGGGCATCGACATGGTGATCGTCGCAGACATCACCGGCAACGTGTACGCGTTCGAACCCGACGGCGAGCAGCCGCGGGACTTCATCGACTCCGACGGCAGCGGGCCGACCCCGATAGACGGCGCCCAGGACGACGGGGAGATAATATGGCAGACCGACCTGGCTGAGGACACGATCGCCTCGACGTCCTACCACGACGGCCGCGTGTTCGTCGTCACGTGGCTCGGCACCCTCGCCTGCCTCGACGCATCCGATGGCGGAACACTGTGGACGACGGACATCGGCATGCCCTTCTGGGGCGCGCCCACGATCAACAACGACACGCTGTACCTGGCGGGCATAGACTCGTACCTCTACTGCTTCGGCTCCTCCGACGGCTCGCTGATATGGCGACATCTCACCAGGCCATACACCTTCATCTATTCCTCGCCGACGCTCTACGGCGACTCCATGTTCGTCACCGGCGGATACGGCCCGTGGCTCATGTGGACCGACGGCGTCTATCGCATCGGCCCGTACGTCGACACGCCGGACCTCGCGGTCTCGGACGACCTCATCATCCTCGAGGACCCGTCCCCGGTGGACGGCGACCTCGTCGAGGTGATGGTCGGCGTCGTGAACCACGGCTCGGCGGATGCCGTCGGGAGCGTCGCGCTCTTCCACGACGACCCGACATGGTCCAACCTCATCGGCTACGGCACGGTCGAGGTCCGGGCCGGAGGGACGGGCGGCATCGCGTTCGCATGGAACACGACCGGGATGTACGGCGACCGCGAGCTGATCGCATGGATCGAGTGCGACGGTGACCCGATATCGCACAACGACGCGACG
>JAKEGO010000160.1 GCA_022615805.1 Thermoplasmata archaeon | reverse complement strand
GGAGGGGGGGCTGCGGGACCAGAAGGCGGGCCCCCCGCTCCTCGCACATGGTCCGCGCCATCTCGACGAGCCGGGCGTTCTGCGCCACGCCACCGCCGAGAAGGACCTCCTCCTTTCCGGTGTGGGCCATGGCACGCTCCGTCACCTCGACGAGCATGGCGAAGGCGGTCTCCTGCACGGAGCGCGCGAGGTCGGCACGGCCGAGCGCGGAGCGCATGGCCGCGGTGAGGATGCCGCTGAAGGCCACGTCCATCCCCTTGACGGAGTATGGCATCGGATGGTAGGACCCGGCCTCCCCCGCCAGACGCTCTATGTGCGGCGCAGCCGGGAAGGGGAGCCCCATGGACAGCCCGAGCTTGTCGAGCATGTTGCCTATTCCGATGTCGAGGGTCTCCCCGAGCACGCGGTAACGGCCGTCAACGAAGGCGATGACCTGGGTGTTGCCTCCCGAGACATAGAGGAGGACCGGGTCGATGGCCCCGATGAGGCGGCCGACCTCGAGATGGGCGACGCAGTGGTTGACGCCGACGAGCGGTACTCCGAGGGAGATGGCGGCGGCGCGGGCCGCCGTCGCGGTGACCCTCAGGCAGGGACCCAGACCCGGGCCCTGGGAGAAAGCGACAGCCTCGATGTCGGAAGGACGCACCGGCCGCCCGCGAGCCCGGCCGGCCTCCCCGAGCGCCCTCGCGATGAGGCCACGGAAGGCGTCCGCGTGGTGGTCGGCGGCCTCGCGGGGGTGGATGCCGCCTCTCTCGGGGCGATGCATGTCAATGATGTTGGCCAGTATCCCGGGCCCCTCGACGATGCCGACGCCGGCGGTGTGGGCCGTCCCCTCGAGCCCCAGCACAACCCCCATCACGACCACGGGTCCCTGACGACCACGGTCTCGCTCCGCGCCGGGCCGTAGGAGACGATGTCGATCGGGGTGTCCGTGGATCTTTCGATGAACGAGACGTAGGCCCTCAGTTCGGCCGGCAGGGCGCCGTATCCCTCCGCGGCGACCGCCTTCCTGTCGATGTCGCTCCAGGGCGCGAGCTCCTCGTAGACGGGTTTGGCCCGAGCGAGTACCCCCGCATCGGCCGGGAGGGAGGTCCATCGCTTCCCCCCGATCACGTAGGACGTGGCGACCTTCACCGCATCGAGCTCGCCCAGGACGTCCGCCTTGGTCAGGGCGATGGAGGTTATGCCCCCGACGCGTATCGAGTGACGCAGGGCCACGAGGTCAAGGTCCCCGCAGCGCCTGGGGCGGCCTGTGGTGACCCCGTACTCCCCTCCCTTCACCCGGACCGCCTCGGCGATGTCGGGCGGGAACTCGGTGGGCATCGGACCCTCTCCGACGCGGGTCTGGTACGCCTTGACGACGCCGACCACGCGCGTGAGATGCCTCGGGGGCACACCGGTCCCTGTTGAAGCGCCTCCCGCGCACGTCGAAGAGGAGGTCACGAAGGGGTACGTCCCGAAATCGGTGTCGAGGAGGACCCCCTGGGCGCCCTCGAAGAGGACGTTCTGGCCCTGTCGGAGCCGGCCTTCCAGGAACTCGGACGTGTCGCAGACCATCGGCGCGATCTCCCTCGAGAGGCGCCTCAACTTCGCCGCCACCTCCCCGACCGCCGGGAGCAGCTCGTCGACGCCCATGCCGACGAGGAGGGCCTCCTTCGCGCGCATGCAGCGCTCGAGCCGACCCTCGAGGTCGGGAGAGAACAGGTCGGCGACCCGCAGTCCGACGCGATAGGCCTTGTCGGCATATGCGGGACCTATGCCCCGCTTGGTCGTCCCGATGCCCGCGGATCTGTCCACGACCCCGTCGATTATACGATGGTACGGGAGTATCAGGTGCGCCCTGTCGCTGATGCGCAGGTCGGGCTCGATGCCAGCCGCCCTGAGGCGGATCATCTCCTCCGAGAGCACCTCCAGGTCGAGGACCACGCCGTTCCCGATCACGGACGTCCGGCCGCGGATGACGCCTGAAGGCACGATGTGGAGGAAGTGCTCCTTCCCGTCATGGACGATGGTGTGACCGGCGTTGTTGCCTCCCTGGAACCTCACGACAACGTCGGCGCCCTCCGAGAGGAAATCGACGATCTTGCCCTTCCCCTCGTCGCCCCATTGAGCGCCCACTATAACCAGACCTGGCATTCCGTCCACTTCCCGTCAATGAGCCCCTGTCTAACGCCGGGACCCGGTCTTGATGGCATCCAGTGCGATGTGCTTGAGCACCTCGAGCTCGCCCTTGAGGCTCGTGAGGTGGTCGATGAGCACCTGTGAGTCCTTCTTGTACGACTTGGACAGGGAGTCGAGCTTCGCGTCGACGTCCTTGTTCAGGGCCTCCACCGCGGTATCCATCTTCTCGGACATGTCCGCGTACATGGCGTCGAGCCTCTGTTCCATGGAGGCGGTGAGCTTCTGGCGCATGTCCTTGACCGTGGCATCGATGGTCTGGATCCCGTTCGTGTTCTGGGTCAGGGCCTCCATGAGCTCGTTGCCGACCTGTACAAGGTCGCCCCTGGTCTCCTCCTTGTTCTGCTCGAACATGGTCTGGAGCTCGAGGACGGTGCCCTGGAAGGACTCGACCTGGGCGGTGATGCCGTCGATGCTGCTGAGCACGTTGCGCTCGCTGGTCATCGTGGCGTCCTTGATGCGCTTTTCGGAGTCCTCGATCTGCTGCCAGAGGTAAGCGATGCGCTCCTTGTTCTCCTTCAGCGTGGCGTTTATGCCTTCCCGGATCTCCTCGAACTTCTGGGCGAGGTTGGCCAGCCGCGTCTGCATCTCCATCTTCATGGAGTTCTCCAGCTTGACGAGGTTCTGGTCGATGGCCGTAAGGCGCTGGTATGCGCCGTTGATCGCCTCGGATGTCTCCTCGATGCTCTTGAATATCGCCGCCTCGTACTGGGTGGACGCGGCCTTGAGGCGCTTCTCGGCCTCAACGCTCTGCTTGAATAGGTCGTCGAGCTCGGTCTTGATGTTGTCCAGCATCCAGATGCTGTCCTGGTGGATCTTCATCAGGTCGAAGTTGGTCTTGGACGCCGACTCCTCGACGGACTCGAGGAAGATGTGGAACATCCTCTTCTCGTCCTTGCCTATCTTCATCGCGTCCATGTCCTGGAGGTGCTTCTCGGCGTACTCGGGGTTGGTGAGGACCTGCCGAAGCTCCTTGAGCATGGCCCTCCGTATCGTACCTCGCAGGTACGCGTCGAGATCAATGATCCGATGGGTCGCCTTACCCGATTTCCGTTCGTTCGTCATGGGAACCCCCGCCCGGCATTGCGCGGGGGAATAGATAAGTTTTACTATATTGGCCAGATGAATCCACATGTCCAGATGAGCAAGCGACGGGTGCTCTGTGCCCGATGGACCGCATTGCCCTCGTCCCTTGCATATCGGGAGGGCGTCCTCTGCGCGAAAGGACGGGGTGCATCCGAGGGGCGGTCGTGAGCACACCGACTTGTACGTCAGAACCCCGCCCGAAAAGGGGGATATTATATATCGCGCGCACATCACCGTGGGAGACGATGAGCGCCCTCCTCTGGTACGGGATCACATTCGCGCTGATAGCCGCCTATGTGGCGGTCGTCCTCTTCCTCAGGAAGAGGGGGCTTCTCGAGCGGTTCCACCTCCAGATATACGGTCCCTTTCTCATGTGGAAGACCGTCAGGGGCCGAAAGTTCCTCGAACGCCTCTCCCGCCACCGCAGGTTCTGGAACGCGTACGCGGACGTCTCGGTGTGGATAACGGTGACGGCCATGGTCGCCATGATCGGCCTCCTCGTATGGAGCGCCGTGTTCGTGCTGACCATCAGACCCAGCGGCGCACCAGACCCGAGCTACGTGGTCGGATTGCCCGGGATCAATCCGGTCATCCCCCTATGGTACGGCATACTGGCGCTCGCGGTGGCCATCGTCATCCACGAGGCTGCGCATGGGATACTGGCCCTGATCGGGCGATTGAGGATCAAGTCGCTCGGGCTCCTCTTCTTCGTCGTTCCCGTGGGCGCCTTCGTCGAGCCTGACGAGGATGCCCTAAAGAAGGCCGAACCGAAGGTCCGGGACCGCATGGCCGCCGTAGGCCCGGCGACGAACATCCTCTTCGCAATCATGTGCGCGCTGCT
>JAKEGO010000019.1 GCA_022615805.1 Thermoplasmata archaeon | reverse complement strand
CGTTCACCCTGATCGTACACGGGACGTACCTGCCTGGCGTCCACGCCTACTCCGTCGCGGCGGTGTCCGGTTCCGGTTTCACGAACGTCTCCGTGGGCACCATCCTCGTAGACCCGTCTCTCCCGGCGACATCGCTCGATGCGCCGTCGGGCTGGACCGGTCTCGACACGGTCGCGCTGCACGCCGCCGCCTCGGGCAACGCGAGCGATATGCTGGTACAGTTGGCCGCGTTCCCGGCGGAGGGACCGATCGACCTTGAGGGCGCCAACTGGACGACAATCGCGGAAGGGGGCGAGTGGGCGGCCGCCTCGTTCGAGCTGAACGCCTCGCTGTCGACGCACCACATGGTGAGATACGTCGTCCGCGCTGGCGCCGCGAACCCGAACACCGGGTTGCGCGGCCCGTGGAACGTCTCGTCTCCGTTCACGGCCGACCTGTTGCGACCGACGGTAGGGTCGGTCGACCTGATCGGGGGCCGCCAAGGCCTCGTCGGGACGTTCGAGGCGACGGACCAGGGTTCCGGGCCGACGACCTATGCTTACGAGCTCCTCCGGGGGACGGACGTCGTCGGTACGGGCTCGGGAGCGACGTCGGGCAACGGGACGATCGCTATCGAGGGCCCGATCCCCGAGGGCAACTATCGCCTGCGGCTTCTGGTCGCCGACGCGGTGGGCCACACATCCGATGCCCTCATGTCGGAGGGTGTCGACGTTTCCGACGGCCCGCCGACGGTCCCGACAATATCGCACCCCGCCGACGGCGCGGTCCTCGACGCGCTGCCGGAGCTGGCCTGGAACGCATCGGTGGATCCCGAGGGCGGCGAAGTGCGCTACCTGCTCGCCGTCGACGGCCCTGGTGGCACGGTCGTTTCGACGACCCTGTCTGGGCTCACCTACGGGCTGGCGGGCCTCGAGTACGGCACGTACGAGTGGTCGGTGAGCTCCACTGATGGCACCTACACCTCCGAACCTGCGATGGCGACCTTCTCGTTCGCAAGGCCCGACCTGACATGCTCGTTCATCTTCTACACGAACCGCTCGGTGACCGCGATCGATACACCAGGCGCTATCTCGGTCGTCGTCAGGGTGCGCAACGTCGGCCTTCTCCCCTCGGGAACCTTCGAGACCGTGCTCACCCGGGAAGGTGTCACCGTCAGGAGGACGACATTCGATGGGATCGGGCCGAACGGCAGCGACACCGTGACGTACTCGGTCTCGGTGGACATCGGCGTCCACGAGTTCACCCTGATCGTGGACCCGAACGGAAGCGTCGAGGAGATGAGCGAGTACAACAACGAGTACGCGCTGACCCTCACGGTCGGTAGGCTCCCCGTGGGAGGAGGGGGTGGTGGGGATGATGTCACCGCAACACTCGCCGCGGCGGCGATCGCCGTCATGATCGTCCTCGCCGTCGTCGCCTTCATCTTCCTTCGCAGGAGGAGCGGCCCGGGAGACGGCCGGAAGGCTCCTTTGCGGGATCCAGGGCCAGGTGCCCCACGGCGGGGGGCGGGACAGGCAGGAGGCGGGAGGCCGGGCACATCCAAGACGGGAGGTCGCAAGATGGCCTCCCGGGGGACCGCGCCCATGAAACTGAGCGAGTACGAGAAATTGCGGAGACAATTCCAGGACGCGCCGGGCGGGGAGCAGGACGTGGATTGGGAACGTAAGAAGTGAGCCTGGTCGGCGACACGGGGTCGGAACGGTCGAGCGGGCGAGGATCTGGCGTCCGTCGGGGACGAAACGGCGTCCCCTGGCACCCACGCGCGGAAGGGCTAACGATTATGTATCACCTGGGCTCTCTCGGGACATGCCCGGACCCGAGAGGATCGACGGCCAGTTCGAGACCATCGCGGACGAACTCCTCGATTTCGGCCTCACCTCGTACGAGGCCAGGGCATACGTCTCCCTCGTCGCCAGGGGATACGGGGATGCGGAGCTGATCGCCCAGTCCGCAGGGATACCGAGGACATCGAGCTACAAGGTCCTCAGCTCTCTTGTCGACAAGGGCCTTGTCATCGTCACCGGCGGCCGCCCGCGCATCTTCAAGCCCAACCCCCTAGAGGACGTCCGCACGTCCATGGCGGACCGGCTCGACCGCGTCTTCGGTCAGCTCTCGGCCGTCCACGGGAGCCTCAGCGAGAGCGGCGTGCCCCAGCTCATCTACACCCTGACAGGCCGGGACCGCGTCGTCGAGAAGATAAGGGAGTACCTCGAGACCGCCGACAGGGAGGTCATCCTGTCCATACCGAAGATGGCCGAGTTCCGCCGGCTCTATGCGAGGGAGTTCCAGAACCTGCTCGCGAGGGGGACGAACGTCGTCGTCATCACCTCGCCGTTCCAGAAGGTCCCGGAGGGGGCGGTCGCCATCAGGAGGGAGGGCATCCTCGCCGTGGACCTCATCACCGATTCGGAGAACGCCCTCGTCGCGGCGCCAGACCTGAGCGCATGCGGTTTCACGAGGAGCGATGTCCTCGCAGATCATCTTGCCAGGTTCATGCTGGGCCCGCTGAGCGACGGCGATGCCCGAGCGCCGATGCACGACGCCCCCGCCACATCGGCGCATGACGTCGAGCGATGAAGCATTGTCCTTTGTAAGCAAACGTCAGCCATGGCGGGGAGCGGTTCCGATCCGGTCCTGCACCGCCCCGGCCCCACATCGGTCCCGGCGCCAGGAAGGGCCTCAGCTCGGATGGACCATGTAGAGGACGTCGTCGAGGCACCTGAAGAGCCGGCGCTGCAACTGGTAGGAGTTGAGGGCGCCCATGCCGAGGATGCCCACAGTGTTGCGGGAGAGGGCGATCGAGCCCGCCATGTCCGAAACGGCGTTCTCGACGATCTCGAGGCCGTCGGGATGGGCCTTCACGATGTCGCGGCCGTACACCGCGAGCTGGATGCTCAGGCGGTACCCCTCGTCCAGGCGCCTCACGATGAGGCTCACGGCCTCGACCTCCCCGAGGATGACATGTGAGTCCCTGAGAAGCTGAATGAGGGAGCGGTCCTTCCCGACGCTACGGTGGTATAAGTTGAAACCCTCACGGGACAGCAGGTCGATGAGCGGATCGCACACCGTCTCGATCTGCGACCTGACGTTCAACGTCCTGGTTATCGTCTGCCCTCACCGACCTATTACTTCAGCGTACATGGTATAAAAGCATTTCTACAGGGTTAATAAATTGCGCAACATCGAACATCGATTCACAATGATATACGTGCCCTTGCGCGCGCGCCGCCGGTCATGGCGCCCGCGCAAGAGAGGGATATCGCCGTTCCAGCGGTCCTGGGAGGCGATCGCATTCCCGCCCAGAAGCAGGCGACTCCTCCGGAGTCGGCCGTGTTCCGACACCCTCCATACCCCTCAGGGGTGTCATGCCGTGTTGACGAACGGACAGGTCCGTCGCGCCAAAGGGCGGACGGCGCCCACCGCCGGCTCACATGTACATCTCGGGTATGTTCTTGTCCATCCTCTTTACGGCGCGGAAGTTCTCGTAGTACTTCAGCACGTGTTTGGATACCGATGGCGGCGTGCGCGTGAGGGTGTTGAGCCAGTCCGCGGTGGTTATCCTGCCGACGCGCCCCTTTCGGTCGATGTACCGCCGGGTGAGGGTCTCCTGGTAGAGGTTCTCGATGTCGGCGCCGGAGTATCCCTCGGTCGCCTTCACGACCCTGTCGACGTCGATCTCGTGGGGGATGCGGGTCTTCCCGAGGACCTTCTCGACGATCTCGCGCCTACCGACCTCGTCGGGCGGCGGGACGTAGATTATCTTGTCGAACCTGCCTGGGCGGAGGAGCGCATCGTCGATCGACCAGGGGTCGTTGGTGGCGGCGATGACCATTATGTCCTCCTTCTCCTTGATGCCGTCCATCTGCGTGAGGAGCTCGCCGACGACTTCCCTGACGACGGCGTCGGAACCGCCCTCCTCCACGCCCCTCCGGCGGGCGGCGGAATCGAGCTCGTCGATGAAGATGATGGAGGGCGCCTTCTCCTCCGCCTCAGTGAAGACCTCGCGGACCTTCAGGACGCTCCAGTTCAGCCACTTCGCGAGCAGGTCCGTGCCCTTCAGCGATATCAGCGGGACGTGGCGCTGGTTCGCGATCGCCTTGGCGAGCATCGTCTTGCCGCATCCGGGTGGTCCCTGGAGGAGAATGCCCCTGGGCGCATCCAGGCCGAGCTTCGTCTGCAGCGGACGGTCGTAGATGAGGTCCATGGCGAACTGGATCTCCCGCTTGACCGAATGCAGGCCGCCTATATCGTCCCACGTCACGTCCGTCCGGTAGACCGGCTCGCGGCTGTGGCGCCGGCGGAAGAGCGTGCAGTTCGCGTGCTCGGCGTAGTTCAGCGTGGATTTGAAGCCGAGCACCTTCGAAGGCCTGAGGCGGCCGGCGGCGATCTCCTCCGCGATCCTCTGGATGTCGGCGCCGGTGTAGCCCTTGGTCTGCAGGGCGAGCTCCCTCGCGAGGTCGTCGTTGCGGAGCAACCTGGCGAACATCCATCGCCTCACGGACTCGTCCGGGGGCTCCACGTAGACCTGTGTCTCCAGCCTTCCCGACCGCAGGAGGGATTCCGGCAGGAGGTTCGGCTGGTTGGTCTCGACTATGATGACGACGCCTTCCGGGAGCGCGTCGATCTTCTCGGCCATGTACGTGAAGACGGGATTCTCGTTGATCCGCGAGTCATCCGTGCCGGTGCCGTCGGCGTAGGCGAGGGTCTCGACCTTGTCCATGACTATCAGCGAGGGCACGAGCGCCCGCTGGAATATGAAGTCAAGGCGGAGTTTGGGCTGGGAGTCGAGGTAGAGCGAAGCGCAGCCTATCCTGTGGAAGGCGACGCTCCGTTTCCTGGCCTCCGTCCTGACGGCCCTTATCAGGGTGGTCTTCCCGCAGCCTCCGGGCCCGTAGACCACGAAGCCGCGCGATGGGTAGCTCCCCTCCTCGGCGAGAGATGCGACCATCCTCCGGAACGCCATCTTCTCGTCGCGCATGCCACCGACATCGCGCCACTGCACGTCGGCCTCCATTTCGTCGATCCGCCATCGCGTGGGGCGCGACTCCACACCCCCTTCGATGCGTTCACGCAGCGCCGTCCGGAACGTCTCCACCGTCGTTCTCCTCCAGCAATCTGAATACCTTGGCCAACTGGATGACATGTGATATTCCTGGTATAATACCTTTTCCCAGGAAGCGTCTGGCCCTCCGGGTGGCCGTGCGCACCATCCCGGGGAAGGGCCCCGATCCGTATGTGTACAGGAAGCGCTGGAAGTCGATCTCCTCGTTGATCGTCGTGTCCCTGTCGATGCTCATCCGGGCGAGGTAAGGCTTGAACAGCCCGAAGTCGGACCCCTCCTCGGCGCCGAGGGCCTCCTGGGCCAGGACCGTCGCCTGGAACCATGGCTGGTGCGTCTGGTCGTACACCCCGGGGTCGAGCAGGTGCGAGAGGTTCACCGCGACTTCGACGAGAGGCCTCGCGTGCCTCCGGTCGCCGGTCATCTTGACGAGGTAGTACGTGAGGATGCACAGCTCCGCCGAATACCACAGCGTGCGCTCCCTGTCGTTGGGATCGAGGGCGTCCAGGGACCGCCTCAGGCGGTCGTGGAAATGCTCCAGGAGGAGGGAGTAGGTCTCGTCCCCAAGGTCGTCGTGCAGGAGGTAGAGGAACTCCGATATCCTGTCCAGCGAGTAGTAGATGCCCTCCGAGAGGTCCCAGAGGGTCGACTTCAGGTATTCGCCCGCGTCGTGCGCCGCATCCCTGAAGACCTCAGCCCCCGTGGCGATGTAGATGTTGTACAGGGCGATCCCCGCGGACGCGGTGGAGCGGTAGACGTACTCGTCGCCCCACCCGCCGTCCGGGTTGACGTGCCTCAGCAACCTGTCCCTCGCCATGGAGTCGATACGGGAGGATATCTTCCGCGCCTCGTCGGTGTCGAGGACCTCGGCCCACCTCGTCCTCGCGACGTCGGCGGCGAAGGTGATGTTCGAGACGTCCTCGGCGAGCGCGATGTGCAGGACGCGCCGTTTCAGGTACCGCCGGATGCGCTCTGTGGCTTCCGGGTCCCCGGGGTCCTCCCCCTGGAGGTACCTGGCGACCAGGACCTCCTCGATCCAGACGTCGTCCGCCTTCCTGCCGAAGGTCGTCTGGACGAACTCCCTCGCGTCCTCCCTCAGGCGGGCCTTCCCTAGAACGGCCCCGGCCTGGTCGAGGAGGATCGCTAGACGCACCGCGTCGGTCCGGGTCCTCACGTCGTTCCGCCGCTGGAGCGCGAGGTCGATCCTCCTCGCGACGAGTGCGCGGACCCGGCCCCGGTACCCGCGGGGCAGGACGCCGAAGGAGAGCATGATGGGGAGAAGCGGGTCGACGTGGTCCTCCGAGATGTCGAGGACCTCCTCCCCGTCGGGGGCATCCGGGACGACCGCCGGAGCGATCCTCTCGATGGCCCGCCGGTACGCGGGGTCGCCGGTATGCGCATGCGCAATGCACAGGCCATGGAAGAGCTCCGCCAGGTCGCCGTGGTCGAGGTCTCCCTCGTCGAGGGCGTCGAGCAGGAACGTCAGCGCGGAGGAGAGCGTCGAGGCGTACTCCGGGTCGGGCATGAAGCCATGGACCGAGGAGAGGGCGAGGAAGTTGTCGAGCGTCGTGTCGACGTCGCTACGGAAGACCTCGCTCGAGTTCCAGGAACCGTCGATCCTCCGGAATGCCATTATCTTCCTGCCGTAATGGCCAAGGAGGTCGCGAAAGTCATGCCGCTCCTGTTCGTCCATAGCCCCTTCCTCTTCGTAATGGCAACCAGGGAGCGCTCTAATAAAGCTTCGCCGCAGGTCCGGCGGACCCGATCCCTCAGAGGAGGTCCTCCAGCTCGGCCATGAACTCCGGCGCCACCTTCGCGACGGCGGCGAGGATCTCTCCGGTCGTTATATGGCTGACCTCGAGTTCGCAGAGCGCCCCGATTATTCGGTCGAACGTCTCGTCCGAGAGGTTGACCGCCTTCTCCTTCGCCACGTAGTTGCGGACGAGGAGGTCCTCGATCTCGCGCCGCCACGCCCGCTCGTAGCGGTCCATCGGCTGCCCCCCCTGGAGGTGCTCGCCCGCGATCGCCCCGGCGATCTGGCCGGACCTTATTGCGTGGACGACCCCGCCTCCGGTCAGCGCATCGATCATGCGGGCGGCGTCGCCGACGAGCATCAGGTTACCCTTGACGGTCGTGTCCATTGGCAGCGAGGTCGAGACCGCGCCGGCGACGATGTCCACGGCCCTCCCCCTGCTCAGCTCCGGGTGCGATGCGATGAACCTGTCGAGGTACATCCTGACGTCTCCCTTCTTCCGCAGGCGATGGGCGCCCACTCCGATCCCGACGTTGGCGACGCCCTCCCCCTTGTGGAAGACCCATACGTAACCGCCTGGGGCCATCGAGCCCACATAGAAGTCGTTCCATCGCTCGTCGGTCTCTATGCCCACCAGACGGTACTGCAGGCACGAGTCGATGTCCTTGAGCGCCAGGCGGGAGTTCAGCCCCGCCCAACCGCACACGCGGGACTCGAACCCGTCCGCCGCGATGACCACCTTAGGCACGATGGTGACGTCATCGCCGAACCGGTCGACCTTGACCCTGGACATGCGATCGCCGACCATCTTGGCGCCGGTGGCCATGGCGCGCATCCAGATGTCGCTGCCCGCGCGGACGGCGGCCGACGCGAGTGCCCTGTCGAAGGCGTCGCGCTCGACGACGAATCCGGTCTCGTTGCCCGCCCTCCTGGCGTCCATCGTCATGACGTGTCCGCACGGGGAAACGAGCCTCGCGCCGTCCACCTCGTGGGCGATCCACCGCTGGTCCGGCGGGATGCCGAGCTCCCGCAGCCAGTCCATGGCGACGCCCTCGCCGCAGCGGACCGGCGATCCGATCTCCTGCCGCTTCTCGATGAGGAGCACGCTCGCGCCGGCCTCCGCGGCAGCCTTCGCCGCGCTGCTGCCCCCCGGGCCCGCGCCGATGACGAGAACGTCGACCTCGTGCTTCAAGGGCCCGCCTCCCCGAGCGTGAGCGCCCCGACGGGGCACAGTTTGACGCAGACGCCGCACCTTGTGCATACGTCGTGATCGACCTCGATCCACGTGCTGAAGAGGGTCATCGCCTCGAACGGACATCCGCCGACGCATGTACCGCAGTAGAGGCAGACGTTCCGGTCGCAGGCGACCCGCTTCATCAGGGCATCCTCCGGATGACCTCGGCTACCCCGGTGCCGACCTCGAAGGAGTACCCGTTCTGCAGGAGCACGGCCTCGATGGCCCCGAAGGTCGCGACCAGCTCGGTCCAGTTCGCCAGGCCCATGTGGCCGATGCGGAAGACCTTACCCTTTATCGCGTCCTGGGCGCCAGCCACGATGACGCTGTACTTGTCCTTGAGGGCGCCGCGGAACTGCTTGTCACCCACCCCCTCCGGGAGCCAGAAGCCCGAGACGGTGTTCGACGCGTAGTGCGGGTCCGGATAGAGCCGGAGGCCGAGGGCCGATGCCGCCGCGCGGGTGGCATCCGCCATGGCGGCGTACCCGGCTATCCTGTTCTGCAGGCCGTCCTCCTTCACCATCCGGAGCGCCTCGCGGAATCCCATCAGGAGGTGGATGGCCGGGGTGTATGGAGTGCTCCCTTCGTCCAGCTTGGCGATGTGCTTCTTGAGGTTCAGATAGTAGGCGTTGTCCGTGCGCAGTTCCTCGAGGAGCGCATCCGAGACGGAGACGGCGGACAGGCCCGCGGGTGCGCCGATGCACTTCTGCGAGCCGAAGACGACGATGTCGGCGTTCATCTCCCTCGGCCTGACATCGAGCCCGCCCACCGACGTGATGCCGTCGAGGAGGAAGAGGACGTCATTCTTCTTGGCCAGCCGACCGATGGCCATGGCGTCGTTGGTCATCGCGGTGGACGTCTCGTTGTGGCACAGTGCGATGGCGCGGTAGGCCCCGGTCTCGAGCTCGGCCGCGACGGCATCGAGATCGAAGTGGGTTCCCCATGGAGCGCCGATCGTTTTCGTCTCGCCGAAGACCTTGGCGATGCCGCCGACCCTCTCGCCGAACTTGCCGTTGTCGAGGGAGAGCATCCTGTCCCCTTTCCCGATGAGGCCAGCGACCGCGGATTCCACCCCGGCCGTACCCGAGCCGCTGATGACCGCCACCGGCCGGTCGGCCTGGAAGAGGTACTTCAGAAGGTCACGGACCTCCAGCAGCACCTCGGCGAACTCCGGGGAGCGGTGGGCGATGGACGGGTGCGACATCGCCTGCAGCACGCGCGGATGCAACTTGACTGGCCCGGCGAGCATGAACGTGTTGTCCATCATGTCCATATGCATCACTGGCCCTGAATGGCACACCCGATATAAAAGTTATCAAGCGACGCTCGGGACCGGGGTTGGGATGGCGCGGCGCGACGTGAGGCGACCCGGCCGGGCGAGCGGGGCAGCGCATGTTGCGGACCGGCCACATTCGGTCCGCCGCAGTAACGCTTAAGACGGCGGAACGCCATTCCCCGCCGCCGATGTGGGACGTGCTGAGCGAGGAACTCACCTTCGAGCGGATGGACGAGGACGACCTTCTGTACGCCATCATGGCGATGGACCTGGTCCTCCGTTCGGGTGCAAGCATCGAGACGGCGATGGAGTACGTCGCTTCCCACGAGTACGGACCAGTTTCGTTGGAGTTCAAGAGGATCATCGCCGCCGTGCACCAGGGCGAGTACCTCGACAAAGCGCTCCAGGCCTCGTCCAAACGCGTCAGGAACGAGCTCTACAGCGACATGATCAACGCCATGGTGCGTTCAGTGAAGACCTCCGCCGGCGTCGCGAACACCCTACGGCAGCTGGCGCTCCGCGAGTCCCACGTGAGGCGCACGAAGTACAGGGCCTTCCTTGACGCGGTCCACGGCGTGGGCGAACTCTTCATCATAATCGGCGCGCTCGTCCCGCTCGTGCTCGGCGTGACGGGCTTCACGTCCTCGATAATGGAGGAGAGCAAGCTCACCGACCCACTGCTCCCCGCGAGCGTGATCCACCTGGGATTCCTCGGCACCGCGCTCATCCTCCTGATAATGGTCCTCTACGTGAAGGCGAGTGCTCCGAGGGTGTGACATGGAATACCTGATCTTCCTCATGTGGCTGTTCGCCGTCCCCGCGATCCCGGCAGGGGCCTACCTTACCCTGCTCTCGATGCGCAGGAGCCGCGTCCGCGCCATAGAGACCGAGTTCCCGAACTTCATAAGCAGCATGGTCGAGGGGATGAGGAACGGCGAGGGGCTCGAGACCGCGCTCATGGCCGCCGCGACCACGAGCGAGGGACCGATCCGGGGGTCCGTGAACAGGCTGCACGACCGTCTCCTGGAGGGCATGACCTTCTCCGAGGCGCTCGACGAGTTCGGAAGGGAGTCGGGCTCGATGATGATCGAACGGACCGTCGGGATGCTGCAGATAGCCATAGAGCACGGCGCCGAGATGGCCGAGACCCTCGAAAGGGTCGGCCAGGACATGTGGGCGATCTACATGCTCCAGGTGGAGAGGCAGGCGGCCGCGAAGAAGGAGGCGAACCTCCTGCTGGTCGGCGGCATCCTGCTGACGCCGGCGATACTCGGTCTGACCTTCGGGATGTTCGAGTCCACGGGGATGGGCGCCGACCTCATGCCGATCATCGTCGTCTACATGATCTGGTACGGGTTCATCTCCGCGATGTTCTACGGGGCGATCTCCGGACGCATGACGGACGCCGCCCTTATGTCCCCGACGTTCATCTTCCTCTCCCTGTTGCTCCTGCTCGTGGGCAAGATGCTCTACGTCGGCTGACAGAGCCGCGGGGGGATGGCCGTCGGTCGGCGCGGCTTCCCGTGCGATGCCGTGCGCACGACGAAGGTTTATAACGGGTCGGTGGCCATCCTGCCCCATGTACTCCGACGAGGAGGGAAGGGCCGCCGTGAGGTTCGCCCGGGCGGTCATTCAGGAACATCTTGGAGGCGAGGCGGAGATGCCGGGCCTGCCACCTTCGTTCGATGGCGAGAGCGGTGCCTTTGTCACGCTCGTCACGCATCCCCGGCGGGACCTCCGTGGATGCATCGGGTACATCGAGGCCATCAAGCCGTTGGGCAGGACGATCGCGGACGTCGCCGTTTCCGCAGCCGTGCACGATCCGCGGTTCCCGGGCGTCACGCTGGCGGAGATGGACCGGCTCGCGGTGGAGGTCTCGCTGCTGACGCCGCTCGAACCCGTCCCTGGCTCCGGTGAGGGGCTGATCGAGAACGTCGTCGTCGGGCTCCACGGCCTCGTGGTCGAACGCGGGCGCCACCGGGGTGTGCTGCTCCCCCAGGTCCCGGTCGAACACGGCTGGGATGCGAGGACCTTCGTGAAGCACACCTGCCTGAAGGCGGGGCTGCCGCCCAACGCTTGGCTCGAGCCCGGGACCCGATTCCTCAGGTTCACGGCCGAGGTCTTCGAGGAGGTCGAGCCCCGGGGCGAGGTCAGGCGGAAGGACCTGGGGAATGGATGAGATGATCGCATCCGTCGGGCGGTCGAGGATATACCTCCACGGCGCGGCGCGCGGCCTGGTGTCCGAGGGGGAGACCCTTGCCAGGGAGGCCTGCGCCTTCGGGCCGGACGTCATGGCCATCGCCGTTTCCCGCGAGGAGCTCGAGGGGCTCCTGCTCAACCTGGACCCGGCGGAGGGGTCCGACGATTTCGACGGCATGACCAATTACGACGAGGAATACGCCCGGCATCTTACGCGCTACGGGGACGTATCCATCCCCCCCGCCGACCTCGTCGAAGCGTGCCGGTACGCCATCGGCGCCGCCATACCGATAAGGAGCGTCGATCTGACCGAGGCGGAGATGACCGATGCCTCTCTCCGGCTTCTGAGACCGTTCGACACGATACGTTACGGGATCGTCATGAGGAACCTTCGCGGGAGGCGCTTCAAGGCGGAGGATGGGAGGGCATTCGCCGTCGAGTGGGACGGTGCGGTGAGGCGGATCCGGCGTTTCAGGGCCCTCGAGGAGCTCAGGGAGAGACACATCGCCGCACGCCTATCCGCCCTTGCACGGAGGTACGAGAGGGTATTCGCCGCCCTCGAGGTGCAGATGCTCGAGGGCATAGCCTCGACGCTCGACGGACGCGCACGACATGGCGTTGGACCGGCGGCCGCCCGACAGGATTCAAAATGAGATGACTAGCTCTGGGCACGATCGACGGGCAGCCCTTTCCAGGGTTACTTCATCTTTCCGATCTTGAAGACCTTGGTCCCGCACTTCGTGCAGGTTCCCTGAACGGCGGGCTTTCCGTTCTTCATCGTTATCTGCTTCGGGTTCTTGACCTCGATCTGTTTCCGACACTTCATGCAGTAGGCCTTCACTACCATCCCTCGCCCACCCGATTGCGCTTCGCCCATATAATCCCTTCTGGCACGTTAGACTTATACTGGGGGCTGCGAATACCCTGCCATGAGGCCGTTGTTAATCGCCCTTGCCGCGCTCCTGGCCGTCGCCCTGGCCCTGCCGACGACCTCCGCGGCCGTGAGGGAGACCGACCACGACGTGGCACTCGCGCCGGGCTCGAGCCTCGTCGTACCCTACGAGAAGGATTGGGGCCGCGGCTTCTCCTTCGAGTTCGAGGTGGAGGACGATGGCGTCCGGACGGACGTCTACGTCGTCCTCTACGCGTGGAACGCCTCCGCCGAGCGCGTCCCCACGGAGGTCCACGGCGAGGTCCTATCGGGTTCTACCGTCCTCGCCGCCTACGAGAACATCACGAAGGCCAGTGCATCCTGGGATGCGCCGGAGGGGTGGAAGAACCTGACCGCGATGGGCGTGACGATCGTCATCGACAACGTGGACGGACCCTCCCCGTACGACGCGACATCGACCATGGCGGTCGAGGGGGAGCTCATCGTGCGCTGGAACGAGGACCAGCCGGTCGACCTATTCCTGACGGTCTTCTGCTGCGGGACCATCGTCGCATTCGTCGCGATACTCATGTGGGTCTTCGTCCGCTACCTGTTCAGAAGGCCGCCGAGGGCATACGAGGAGCGCGAGGGCAGGGCCGGCGAGGGGCCGCGCGAGAGGTCGCCGACCTCCCAACAGAGGAATCCGCCGATCCGAAGGGACGGCACGGGGAAGGCGGACGGCAGCCCCGAAGATGCTCGAGGCGGAAGGCCGCTGCCCCCCCCTCCACCCGACGACATAGGGCGGGAGGAGAAGGGAGGCTTCGGAGGGCCGAACGCGCCGGACGGACCGGGCGGAGGCGGTGGCGACGAGATCGCCCGTCCGGGGCCGGAGCCCGATGGGCCTTCCGGGACAGAGAGCCCGCCATGAAGCGACAGGTCAGGTTTGCGGGTTTTTCGACGGGCCCCGTCGACCTCGACCGAGAGACCATGGCCCTCGTCCTCGTCGTGGCGCGAGCGCCCGGCTACGTCGAGTCGATGGCCGTCGGCGAGGTTGCCGTCGACGGCGAGGACTCCGCCGACATCATGGTCGCCCTCTCCAAGAGGGTCCCGCAGGCGGACCAGGTGAGGGCCGCCTTCTCCAACGCCACGACGGTGGCCGGATTCAACGTCATCGACACGGAGCGTTTCACATCGGAGACGAGGGTCCCGTTCATAGGGGTCGTCCGTGACAGGCCGGATATGGACGCGATCGACAGGGCGCTCGGTGCGAGGTTCGGGAGCGGTGGCCTTGGACGCAGGCGGGACCTCCTGGCGGCGCATCGATGGGAGGAGATCGACGGCATTCACCTGACGTGGTCGGGGGTCTCGCGGGAGGAGGCGCTAACACTGTACCGTCTCTCCCTCGACCGCGGGAAGGTGCCCGAGGTCCTGCGCATCGCTCACCTCGTGGCCGGGGCCGTCGAGACGGGGATGTCCGGCGGCCGCGTGGTGTGATCCTGCGGCGCGTCCTCCCCATGTCGAGGAGCAGCGCGTCCCCGAAGGTGACATCTTTTTATAGGCTCCAGCCGACTGCGGTAACGTGTCGCGGATACTGGACATCGCCAGGATCTACGTGCTCGTCGTGGGAGCGCTCTTCGTCCTGACGGGGACGTTCCTGGTCTACGTATTCCTGCTCGGCGAGATCGATCTCCCCCTTCACATCATCCTGATGGCGTTCGCCCTCCTCTACGCGATGGGCTTCGGGCTGATCTACGCCATCGACATGCCAGGGCACTACTACGTCTGGCGAACCTTCCCCAATCCGTACTACCGGGGCAGGATGTACCCCTGGAACGTCGACGAGGGACCAGGTCCCGACGACCGCGGGATGCCCCATCCCATGCCGGGAGCGTCCCGCCCCGGGCCTTACCGAGGTGATGACCGGGAGCCGTGGGGGCGCGTTCGCGGTTACGGCCGCTATCGCTACGACTCCTGGCTCTACGCACCCTACTACCACATGTGGGAGCGGCACTCGAAGGACGAGCGGACGCCGGACAACCAATGGGACCTACCGGACCCGTACACGCTGCTGGCGGTCTTCGTCTTCAGCATCGCGGCCGGCAGCACGATCCTCCTGTTCGCGAGGTCGAACCCGATGCTCTACCTCGGATTCCCGCTCGCCTTCATGATAGCCTTCTCGTTCCCATCCCTGATATGGATATCCTACGTCTACGAGAAGGAGTACACCCCCGAGCCGCGCAGGGGGATGCTGCTCGCCCTGACGTGGGGGATGCTGTCCACGAACCTCGCCATCGTGATGGAGGGGGCGGTCGGCACCATCAGCATCTTCGCCCTCGCGGTCATCGTCGCGCCGGTCGTGGAGGAGCTCGTGAAACCGCTCGGACTGCTGTTCCTCAGGCGATGGATCACGGACCCGCTGCGGGGCCTCGTATACGGCGTCACGTGCGGGATGGGGTTCGCCATGGTGGAGAACCTCCTGTACGAGGCCTTCTTCCTGAACCAGGATCTCCAGACGGCGGCCAACCCCGTCCTCTGGGGGTCGGGTTCGCTCATGAGGGGGCTCCTCAGCACCATGGGGCACGCAGTGGGAACGGGCCTCATCGGGTACGCGTACGGGCTCCACAGGCACAGGCTCCTGACGGGGAGGGACCTGGACTGGTACCGTGCCCCGCATTTCGCCGCCATGGCGGTGGCCATCGCCATCGGCTTGCACGCGTCGTGGAACGGCTCCGCCTACCTCGCCGAGGAGGTCCACCCGGGCCTCATCAGCGTGGCTCTGTTCGTCGCATCGGTCGAGCTGTACTTCCTCCTCCTGCTGACCCGGAGGGCGGTGCGCGTATCGCGAAGGACGCGGCCATCCATCGGACACGCATCGCACGGCCAACGCTGATGCGTCGATCGAAAGGTGCTGTCCCCGGGCCCCGCCTTTCGACGTATTCCCGGCCAACGGGGTGCTGTTGATTCAACGATCCATGTGTTCCGGACAAGAGGGCGGGAAACCGAATGGGCAGTCGGTCACTGCGGCCGATGACCGATCGATGTTCGGGTTCCAGGCGCGATCGGCCTTAACTTAACAGCACCGGCCGACGGTTGAAAAAGGTATTTATAGGGGGGCCTATTACATCACGGCCCACTGGGGGCCCAATCGAAGGAGGAACAGCGATGTCGGTCGAAAACGTCATACGATCTGTGATCGAGAAGAACCCTGGAGAACGCGAGTTCCACCAGGCCGTCCGCGAAGTGCTGGAGTCGATCGAACCGGTCATGAAGAAGCACCCCGAGTTCGAGAAGGCTAAGATACTCGACCGCATCGTCGTGCCGGAGAGGGAGATCTACTTCCGCGTCGTTTGGGAGGACGACAGGGGCGAGATACAGGTCAACAACGGGATGCGCATCCAGTTCAACAGCGCGATCGGCCCCTACAAGGGAGGACTGCGGTTCCACCCGTCGGTCTACCGCGGGATCATCAAGTTCCTCGGCTTCGAGCAGATCTTCAAGAACGCCCTGACGACGCTGCCGATGGGCGGCGGGAAGGGCGGCTCCGACTTCGATCCAAAGGGGAAGAGCGACGCCGAGGTGAGGCGCTTCTGCGTCTCCTTCATGAACGAGCTCTACCGCCACATCGGCCCGAACACGGACGTGCCGGCCGGCGACATCGGCGTCGGGGGCAGGGAGATCGGATACCTGTACGGGCAGTACAGGCGGATAACGAACAGGTTCGAGTCCGTGCTGACCGGCAAGGGGATGAACTGGGGCGGCTCGCTTGTCAGGCCGGAGGCCACGGGTTACGGCGCGGTCTACTTCACCGAGGAGATGCTGAAGACGAAGAAGGAGACCATCAAGGGTAAGACCGTCGCCGTCTCCGGCTCGGGCAACGTCGCCCAGTACGCGGTCCAGAAGGCGAACCAGCTCGGCGCCAAGGTCGTCACCCTGTCGGATTCCAACGGCACCGTGTACGATCCGGACGGGATCTCCGGGACGAAGTGGGACTTCGTGATGGACCTCAAGAACGTCAAGCGCGGCCGCATCTCGGAGTATGCGGACAAGTTCGGCGTCGATTACTGCGAGGGCGAGCGGCCGTGGAAGTTCGAGTGCGAGATCGCACTGCCCTGCGCGACGCAGAACGAGATAAGCGCCAAGGACGCGAAGATGCTCATCGACAACGGCGTCATCGCCGTCGCGGAGGGCGCGAACATGCCGACCGAACCCGGGGGCGTCGACCTGTTCATCGAGAACGGGGTCCTGTTCGGCCCGGGCAAGGCCGCGAACGCTGGCGGAGTGGCCACCTCCGGTCTGGAGATGTGCCAGAACCACATCGGGATGTCGTGGTCCTTCGAGGAGACCGACAGGCACCTGCACAACATCATGGTGAACATCCACAAACAGGCCGCCGCGGCCGCCGAGAAGTACGGACACAAGGGCAACTACGTCATCGGAGCGAACATCGCCGGCTTCCTCAAGATCGCCAATGCGATGCTGGACCAGGGCCAGAGCTGATAAAGATCTATACGCAGCGTCGAAAGAGAACACGAGGGATCACAGACCGTGCTATCAGAGTAAAACCACTGGCTCACACGTTCGATTCCGAACCGTACGCATTCAATTATGTCGTCGAGTATAGCATTCGACAAGCCCCCTGGCAGTAGTACTCTCCAGAGGGCACAGCACGCGAGCAAGGGTTGGCCCGAGGAGCTCAACAGGCGTGTCCATAGCCGATTCAAAGAAGGAGCGCCCTGCAAAGAAGCATGTAGGTATGGACACGTCAGCTCTCGAGGAGCGGGGGAGGAGCGGATGCTGCGCATTGCGGCTGAAGGAGAGGGGTATGTGGAAGGACTTCCGCAAGTTCCACGTGGCGGGCGAGAGCCGTATTTATCAGGTTCCGGGCAAGGATAGGGTTGGAGACGGGGAGGGGGGGTAATTTGGGGACGCAGCCCCTCTGGCACCAAGACTTTAATACCCGTTCCCTTATTGCCGGTCCCGGCAGGAGTATAAAAACCCAGGATGTGGGTCGAGATGGCCGAGAAACAGTTCAATGCCTACAGGATGGCGCAGGACCAGTTCGACCGTGTAGCCGGACTGCTCGAGCTCGACGAACCGACGCGGAGCCTTCTCAGGGAACCGATGCGGGAATACCACTTCCTCATACCGGTGAGGATGGACGACGGAAGCTACAAGGTTTTCAAGGGATTCAGGATCCATCACAACGACGCGCGGGGCCCATGCAAGGGAGGCATCCGCTTCCACCCTCAGGAGACCGCCGACACGGTGCGCGCCCTGTCCATGTGGATGACATGGAAATGCGCGGTCGCCGACCTCCCTCTCGGCGGCGGAAAGGGCGGCGTCGTGTGCGACCCCCACAACCTCTCGATGAGGGAGCAGGAGGCGCTCTGCAGGGGGTGGATAAGACAGGTCTCCGCGAACGTCGGGCCGATGAAGGACGTGCCCGCCCCCGATGTCATGACCAACGCCCAGCACATGCTGTGGATGCTCGACGAGTTCGAGGTCCTCAACGGCGGAAGGTACCCCGGTTTCATAACCGGCAAACCGGTCGGGATGGGCGGTTCCCTCGGGAGGAAGGAGGCGACCGGCTACGGCCTCGTTTTCCAGCTCAGGGAGGCGCTGAAGGACCGCGGCATGGACATCCAGAGGACGAAGGCTTCAGTGCAGGGGTTCGGCAACGTTGCGCAGTACGCGATCGACCTCTACACGAGGTACGGCGGCAAGGTCGTCGCCACGGCGTGCTGGGACCAGCAGGAGTCCACGGCCTACACGTTCCGCAGGGAGAAAGGGATCGACATGGCCGAACTCCAGAGGATAACGGACAGGTTCGGCTCGATAGACCGGGAGAAGGCGAAGGGCCTCGGCTACAGCGTCCTCCACGGCGATGATTGGCTCAAACAGGACGTCGATGTCCTGATCCCCGCCGCCCTCGAGAACCAGATCAACATCGACAACGTCGAGCTCGTGCGGCCCAGCGTCAAGATCGCGATCGAGGGGGCGAACGGCCCGACATCGCCCGATGCGGACAGGGTATTGAACGACAAGGGGATAATGGTCATCCCCGACTTCCTCGCGAACTCCGGCGGGGTGGTCTGCAGCTACTTCGAGCAGGTCCAGTCGAACATGAACTACTACTGGTCGAAGGACGAGGTACTTGCCAAACTGGACGACAGGATGACGAAGTCGTTCCATGCCGTTTTCGACCTGTCCAAGCAGAAGGGCGTCCCGATACGCGATGCCGCCTACATGATCGCCATCACGAGAGTCGCAGAGGCGTGCCGCATGCGGGGCTGGGTGTGAGCCGAGGCACCTATCGTCCCGCTCAACAGCGGTAGGTGGTCTGGACAATGACAGACCGCGACAGGGAGATAGACCGAGCGCTGGGCGAACTCACCGGCAGCTCCGCGTGTCCGGCTGCGCAGGACGGACACGGCACCCAGCTGCGGGTCCGGAACATCCTCCTGGTCTCCACGGCCTACGATCATTTCCTCCTGGAGGAGGAGGGCCGACTCACCGACCTCTTCAGCAAAGTTTACGGCCAGCGCGAGCTGGGGTACATCCCCATGATCAAGCATGTGGCCAGCGGGGAGCGGGCGCTGGCCGCGCTCGACGG
>JAKEGO010000159.1 GCA_022615805.1 Thermoplasmata archaeon | reverse complement strand
GTCGGATCCGTTCTAGACAGACGCCTTCGCCACCGGTGGTCCCCCCGGGATTATAGGATTTCACCCCTACCCCGGGAGTACCTCTGACCTCTCCCGGTCCCAAGTCCCACAGTCTCCCCGGAATTCGGACAGTTGAGCTGCCCGATTTACCCAGGGATTTGAGGGACCGGCTACGGACGCTTTAGACCCAGTAAAAAAGGCCACCACTCGGGCTGCCGGTATTACCGCGGCGGCTGGCACCGGACTTACCCAGCCCTTACTCCGACTGCTTGTTAGGCAGACGAACAGCCTATGCATTGCATAGGCACTTGGAATCCCCTCGTCGCGGTTTCCCGCATTGCGAAGTTTTCGCGCCTGCTGCGCCCCGTAGGGCCTGGACTCGTGTCTCAGAGTCCATCTCCGGGCTACCTCTCCCAAGGCCCGTACCCGTCGTAGGCTAGTGAGGCAATTACCCTCACTACTACCTGATAGGCCGCAGACCCATCCTTGGGCGCCGGAGCTTTTGACCTGGGCGCATTCCAGCATCCCAGGCCTATGGGGTATTGTTCCCGGTTTCCCAGGGTTATCCCCCTCCCAAGGGCAGGTTATCCGCGTGTTACTGAGCAGTCTGCCGAGTCCCGAAGACTCTCGACTCGCATGGCTTAATCGGACTCCAATAGCGGTGGCCGCCGGCAGGATCAACCGGAGTTCATCATCTGGGACATGCCCGCGGTCACTTACTGTACGCTAAATGGTCTTCTCGGTCTCACCGTCAAGTGTCGGATCCAAGAGAGCACGGCCTCGCCGGGTTTCTCGGACCCCCATTCTGCCGGACTGCGTGGAACAGGGATGTTCACGGCCCGCGTTGCGGTCTCACACCCCAAACCGGAGCAGTCCTGTCCTGTCGGACAATTCCTCCAGGCAATCCACATATATATTACTTGCTGTTAAAATGGCTTTCGGTCCAAATCCATCCGCATCGTCGTGTGTCGATATCGCAATGGTTCATGCGGTGCTGTTGGACGGATAGAAGACCTCCGCGGTGATCGTGTACTGGACGCCGACGGCGGCATAGGCGACGATCGTGGCCCGGTAGGTGCCGTACCCGTCTCTCTTCTGGATGTCGAGCCGGTCGTACGTTACCTGCTCCGTGGTCCCGGGATTCCCCGAGCTCTTGACGCCGCCGTTGGCGCTCTCCACCTCGAGGTCCAGGTCCTCCATCCCGGTCGACTCGACCCCGGTCAGGTTCACGATGACCTTGACCGCGCCTTCCTCGACGGGGAACTCGAAGTTGCCGTTCATCCCGATGCCGCCGGCGCCGGTGGCCGTCCCGGAGCCCTCGAACCTCTCGACGGTGTTGTTGCCCGAGGGACCCGGCCCTTCGGGCGTTCCCCCGCCGCCTCCGTCGTCGTCATCATCGTCCATCGAGTACGCAGCGACACCCGCGACCAGCAATATGCCGACGATGATGATCACGAGGAGCAGCCTGTTCTTGGGCGGGACCGCGGCCTTCATCGCAATATCATCTGCGAACCTGCATATTAATCTTCACGTGGGAAACTGTGTTGCGTGATCTGGCCATCGGACCACCGTTCATGATGAGGATCGGGTCAGCAGCGATCGGCTGATCGAGGATATTGCACGGACCGCAGGGCCAGATGTCAGCGGATCGGGCAGAACAGCAACGCGGGAAGGACCACTGCTGGGACCTGGTCCCCCACGCCGCCGGATGTGCCTGTCGCCTCCTTTTATATCTCGAACCCCTTCCCCAACCCGATATGAAGGTCGTCCACAGGGACCTGAAGAACAACGAGGTAGCGGTCGTCGTTGAGACGGACGACGACCTGTGGGTCGTGGACCACGTGGTCCGCCCGGGTGATGTCGTCTTCGCGCAGACCTACCGGAAGGAGGAGCGGGCCAGCGACAAGTTGCGGCCTGAAAGGGCCGAGAAGAGGCGCATCCACGCCGGCATCCGCGTCGAGAAGATGGAGTTCCACCAGTTCTCCGGCGCGCTGCGCATCCACGGGGTCCTCGTCGAGGCGCCCTTCGACGTCGGTTCCTACCACACCCTCATCGTCGAGGTCGGAACGAAGCTGAGGATCGTCCGCGTGTTCACCCCGCTCGACCTCAAGATCATCGACGAGAGCGTCAGGGACGCGGGACGTCCGGACGTCGTCTTCGTCTCCCTTGATGACGAGGAGGCGACCATCGCGTACATGTCGAGCCGCGGCATCCAGAAGGTCTGCGACATCAAGGGTCCGGGGTCCGGCAAGATGTTCCGGACCAAGCATGACGACTCGTACCTCGCCGAGGTGGCGGAGACGACGGCCGGGGTCGGGGGCCAATACCTCGTCGTGGTCGGCCCAGGGTTCACGAAGGAGGCATTCGCGAAGTACCTGAGGGAGAAGCAGGTGCTCGCCGATAGGAAGGTACATATCGAGGCAGCGGGCGCCGCGGGGATGTCCGGCGTGAACGAGGTCCTCAAGGGGGGCGCTCTCTCGCGGTTCCTGAAGGACTCCCGCACGGGGGAGGAGATGGTGGCCGTGGAGAGAACCCTCGCTGCGATATCGTCTGGAGGGCTCGCCGCCTACGGGCTCGCGGAGGTGAGGCAGGCCCTCGAGCTCGGCGCCGTTGCGGAGCTCCTGATCCTCGACACCCTGGCCCGGGCGGGCACGGGGGACGCGCTCTTCGACCTCGCGAGGCGGACGAACGCGGACACGCTGATCATCAGTTCAGGACACGACGGCGGGCGCAGGCTGGACGGGCTCGGCGGCGTCGCCGCTCTGCTCCGCTATCCCATCGGGTGATCGTCACGTCGCAACGCCACGTCCACATGCTCGACGGTCGCCTCGCAACGGTCGGCATCGACGTCCCCGCGGTCCTGGAGGTCCTCGGCCACCGCCTCGAGCTAGAGGATATGCTATTCGCCTGCCTCGACGCCGCCCGCTCCACCGGCGAGGGGCGCTCCGTCGACGACCTCCGCTCCGAGCTGAGCTCCATCCTCGGAGAGGTGCGCGCGGCCCTGGTCCCGCTCGAGGACGGCGATAAGGCCGACGGGCTCCTTCACGCCGGCCTCGCCCTGAGGAAGGCCCTCGACATCCTCGATGCCCCCCTGGAGAGGCGCCAAGCGGACGACACCGAGCGATGGCTCGACTTCGTGAAGAAGATCCGGTATGATTGAACATCCGATCCCTGCCACCATCGTTTCCTGATCAGCATTGGTCCTGCTGGCGCTTGCGCCCGTCCACTCAAGGGATACGAACGCGGGGCAACGGCGTCGGGGAGATCGCATTCCCCTGATCGCCCGCGAGAGATGTCTCAACCATTCCCGGGCAGGGTGGCCATCCTCCTCGCGATCATGAAAACGGCGACGTACTCGGGGACCGACGCCTCTCCCTGGGGGTACCTCCTCGTCACGCCACCGAGGCCGACGGAGGTCTCCTTTACGACGTTCACCCTGACCTCCTCATCCCCGAAGGCGATCGCGTCGGTCAGGGGGTCGAACGCCCGGAACTCGTCGACGGTGAGGGCGACGGTAAGCATCCCGGTCTTGCCGTGGAGGGAGCCGGGGACCCTGATGAGCCGCTTGATGTCGGTGGTGACGGGCTCGTCGGCCTCGCCGGTCAGCGGCACCTTCACCTTCTCGATGACCGTCTCGATGAAATGGTCGACCGGGAAGTTGTCCCCGAAGATGTCGATTATGCCATTGGAAACGTCATCCTGCCATGTGGCGATGGTCCTGAGCCGGGCGAGTATCTCGTTGGCGCGCTTCTTTCCGATGCCCTCGAACCGCTTCTTCCCGGAAGCGTCAGCCCCTGTCAGATAGGCGATCGCGTCCCCGTCGTTCAACTCCTGTATATGACGGAGCTCCTCAAGCACGCCGCGAGTTATCCTGCCAGGCCAGCCCGAGGCCGTCGAGGGGTCGAGCCGTCGCGCAAACGTGTCGGTCGTGAACCGCCCCTTGGTCTTCGATCCGATGGCGATCTTGTGCAGCACTGTGTCGAGGTTGATCCCCTTGCCGGTGACGTAGTCGATGATCTCCCTCCTCGCCGATGACGGCAGGCCCACGACCCCCGGATGAGAGACGTGGAGGTGATACCCCCTCCCGCCGGAGAAGGCCAGCCTCACGTGCTCCTCGCCGATGCCGAGGTCGCCGAGTATGAAGTCGTCGAGCAGTTTCGCCATCTCCGGTTTCACGGCGGCGAGCTGGTCCTCGTAGGTCATCCCGGCGGCGTTCGGCAGGTGGTCGGCGTCGAGATCGAAGATGAGGTCGGCGCCGAGCCATCCCTTCTCCTGCATCCTCTGCGCCCCGGGTTCCGAGTAGTAGGCCGTGCTATAGTAAGCGTGCGAGGGCACCTTCCTCAGGAAGAAGTCACTGGCCTCCGCGGCCGTTGCGAACGCGATGTGGCGCATCATGTACCCTCCCCCGAAGAACATGAACCCCCACTCCCTCCTGGCGAACCTTGGGGGCATCGCTGGCGGATTCGCGCGGTAGTGACCGAGGAACCGTTCCCTGAGGAAGGCCAACTCCTCCATCGGGTGGACTCGTCGGGAGGGTAGATAAATTTACTGGAGGCGCCCCCGGGGGACGATCGACGCGGGGCTGAGGTCTCCTTATCGGATATGGCGGCGGTTCCATCGGGACCGTCGCAAAGGTAACGCCCATTCGGGATCCCGGGTTCCCCCCTCTCCTGGCGGGCGGGTCCGTCGAGCGTCGAAGGCCGCCTCAGAGGTCCGCGTGCAGCCTGACTATCAGGTCGCGGGCGATGTCGGAGTATTGTCCGTTATGGAGCGCCATCTCGACGTTCGCCTCGAGCCACCCCGGTACGTTGCCCACGTCGTACCGCTTCCCCTCGAACTCGTACCCCGTGAAGTCCATGTCATCGAGCAGGTACCTGATGGCGTCGCTGAGCTGTATCTCGCCGCCGTACCCGGGCTCGATGTCCTCGAAGGCCTCGAAGATCTCGCAGGGAAGGACGTACCTGCCGATCAGGGCGAGGTCCGACGGCGCCTCCTCGGCTGGCGGCTTCTCCACGACGTCGAGTATCCTGTGGGTCCTTTCCCCGGTCCGCTTTGCACTGGCGACACCGTAGCGGGAGATACGGTCCTTCGGGACGTGCTCGAGGGCGACGACCGGGCCCCCGGTCGAGCGGTGGACGTCCATGAGCTGACCTATGGCGGGGCGGTCCGAGACGATGATGTCGTCTGGCAGCAGGACGGTGAAAGGCTCGTCGCCGACATAGTCCTTCGCGTGCAGGAGGGCGTCCCCGAGGCCCCTCGGGACCTTCTGCCGGATGTAATGGATGCGGGCCATGTTCCCGATGTCCATGACCTGATGGAAGTGCTCGTCCTTGTCCTTCTCCTTGAGATAGTACTCGAGCTCGAGCGACCTGTCGAAGTGGTCGACGATGGAGTGCTTCCACCTGCTCGTGATGATGAGGATGTCCTCGATGCCCTCCTTGATAGCCTCCTCCACGACGTACTGTATGGCAGGTTTGTCGAGGATCGGCACCATCTCCTTGGGAATGACCTTGGTTGCGGGAAGGAACCTGGTCCCGAGTCCCGCGGCCGGGATGACGGCCTTCATAGCCCCGTCTATCGACATTTGCTATTAAAGGATTGTTGAACGAGCATATATGGGGCCGTCCCCGCTTCGGCGTGAGAGCCGCCTGGTCGCGCTCTCGATGGCGAACGGGACCCCATCGGCATGGTCCGTGTCCGACCACCGGCTACTCGTTGACCTCCCACTCGACGTCGTCCCTGGTTACCGGACTTGGGATGTCGTATCCCTCCGAGAGGAGGAAATCGCGCATATCCTGCTCCGTGGTCCGGCGAAAGTGGTAGAACTCCTCCGGCCGGAACCAGAACCCGTACTCCCTGAGGTGGTCCCTCTGGGCCTCGAGGAGCTTCAGGTGGATGACCTCCTCGGAGATGATCCGCTCCAGCGACACGATGAGGTCCATGTCGCGTGCGTGCTCGAGCAGTCCCCGGTAATGGTCGACGCTCTTCTGCTCCGCCGCGAGGGCGATGTTGAGCGTGTCGGCGACGGTGGTCTGGCCGAAGGACGAGTCGATGGCGGCCTTCTCGTACCTCTTCTTGTTCCCGAACTCCTCCCTGACCTCCTCGAACAGAGGAAGGCGTCGGACCTGGAGCTCCCCGTCCGAGACGAACCTCGCCCTCCGCTTGAAGGAGTCCCGCATCATGATGAACGTGGCCTTGTGCCGCGCCTCGTCGCCGGCCAGCGCGACGAACATGTCCTTGACGAGGCCGTGAGAACCGGAGGCGAGCCCGGTGTAGAAATGGAACCCGTCCTCCTCAAGTTGGACCGCTTCCTCGATCTGCTCCAGGACGAACTCTTTCATGCTCTGGTGCGGCAATCCCCCGGGGGATACATAACGTTTTGTCCGAAGTGATGTCGGCGACCGCACAGGTGAGGATCGCGCCTCGGGGACGCCCTGCATTCCCAGGGGCTCCGACCAACCGTTAAATAACCTCTTGCAGATAGCAGGAGGATGGACGCCATCCGGACAGAGGGGCTCGTCCGCGCCTTCGGCGAGGTCCGGGCCATCCGCGGGCTCGACCTCACCGTGCCAGAGGGCTCGTTCTTCGGGTTCCTCGGCCCGAACGGGGCCGGCAAGACGACCACCATCAGGGTCCTCGCCACCGTGATCAGGCCGGACTCGGGGACCGCCATCGTGGCCGGGCATGACATCCTGAAGGAGCCACTCGAGGTCCGCCGTCGGATCGGCCTGATGGTGGAGAATCCGGGCTTCTACCCCGACATGTCCGTCATCGGGAACCTCCTCCACCATGCGACGTTCTACGACGTCGAGGACCCGGAGGGACGCGCGAGCCAGCTGCTGCGAGAGGTGCGGCTCCACCACGTCGCCGACAGGAGCGCCGACGGGCTCTCCTTCGGCATGCGCAAACGGCTGGCCCTGGCCCAGGCCCTGATGACCTCGCCGGACGTCCTGCTGCTCGACGAGCCGACCACCGGCCTCGATCCCGAGGGCATCGCGCACGCCAGGGAGCTCCTCAAGAGGGCCCACGCCAGCGGATGCACCATCTTCATGTCGACGCACATACTCAGCGAGGTGGACGCCCTGTGCGACAGGGTGGCCATCGTCCGCCAGGGCAAGGTCATCACTCAGGGGTCTCCCGAGGGCATCAAGGACCTCCTGCGGGACGGCGCGGGGAGGTTCATCGAGTTCCATGTCACCGGCGCCGGTGCGCAGGTGATGGAGGGTATCGCCGCCCTCGGCAGTGTCACCAGGACTCCATGGGGGTTCGCCCTTCATGGTTTCGAGAGGGGCGCGGACCACATCGCCGCCAGGGTCAACGACATGCTCGTCGAGGCGGGCCTGGAGGTCTCCGGGATCATCCACCGGGAGATGTCCCTCGAGGATGCCTACCTGGAGGTCGTGGAAAGGAAGCGCCGCCAGGCCAGCAGGGAGAAGGGAAAGCCTGGACGCAGGCCGTGAGCGACCTGCCGCACCGCCATCCCCAAACGTTTTATCTGACGTCGCGCAATGCACGGCCAGATGTACCCTCTCGGCCACGTCGGCATCGCCATGGCATCGGCGATCGGCCTCTTCGCGTTCCTGGACAGGCACGGCCACGAACCGAAGGCGACCAGGGCCTGCAACGTCTGCCGCACCCCCGGCCTCGCTCGTCCGGGCGCCAAGATGGACAGGGTGGACTTCCGCTTCGTGATCGTCGGCTCGATGATCGGGGACATGATCGACAAGGTCGTCGGCCATGTCGTCCTTGCCGACACCCTCGACAACGGCCGGCTCGTCGGCCACACCCTCCTCTTCAGCCTCGCCATCGTCGCCGTTGGGCTGGCGATATGGGCTTCCGGGGCACATGACACATCGACGGATGCCTGGCCCGGGGGATGGCCCGATCTCCACGTCAACACGATCGCCCTCGGCCTCGCGAGCACGGCCCACCTGGCGCTCGACCGGATGTGGCTCTACCCCGGGACGCTCTTATGGCCGGCCATGGGGTGGTCGTTCCCTGCCGAGGACTTCCAGTACGGCGACTGGCTGACCATCCTCGCCACCGATCCCATCGTTCAGGCAGGGGAGGTCGTGGGCGGCATCCTCCTCATCGCCATCGCCCTCAGATACGGACTGTTCCGGGATGGCGCGATGCGGAGGTTCCTCGCGACCGGAAGGCTGAGCCGGGCGGGATAGGCAGGGATCCCCGTCTCCTCGCACCGATCCCGAGCGGTCGGCCATCAGATGATCGCTTCTGCCTGGAGCCAGAACACGACGAGGATGAGCCCTGCGACGATCATGATGAGCGCGCTGACCTTCTTGATGAACGCCATGTGCCTCTTCATCACGTCGATGAAGCTCATGCGGCCCGCCGCGAGGGCCGCCGTGAAGACTATCATGAGCAGGCCCATCCCCAGCCCGTAGAGCAGGAGGACCACAAATCCACCGAGGACCCCACCCTGCGTCAGGGCGAAGGTGATGATGAGGAAGAAGAGCGGCGCCACGCAGGCGGAGGAGGCCGCGGCATAGACGATGCCGTATGTGAACAGCGGGAACAGGCCCTGTCCCTCCGCGTTCAATTTGACGTCCCTTCCGGTCACCCTCGATGCTACCTTCTCGGCGGTCTCCACGGATATGAATCCACCTGAGATCCTCTTCGTGAGCCCGTAGGCGCTTCCCGCGAGCTGCTTCAGAGGCGTGGTTATGTAATGGAACGGAATGTCCCTGCCGAGGAACATCATCGCCCCGAAACCGACGATCAGCAGTCCCATCATGAGCTCGAAGATGCCGAGATAGCCCAGGATCGCGCTCCCGGCCAGGCCGACGATGATCCCCACGATAGAGAAGAACATCAGCATCGCCATCGCGGGAATGGACCCCTGGAGGATGCCGCGCTTGACCGCCGCGTTCAGGTCCCTATCCGTCGCCTGCGCACCGTCCAGTGTGACGTAGTATGACATGTAGGCTGGCATCAGCGGGAAGGCGCATGGCGAGAAGAAGGTCATCATTCCGGCGACGAACGCGATCGTGTAGATGCTCCCCTTCAGGATCGCCTGTCGCGTGGAGCGCCCCTCCTTGACCTTGTCGACCTCGTCGCCCAGCTCCCCCGCGTCTCCGTGCCCCTTGTACACGACGTACTGCTCCTTGTCCAGGATGATGATCGTCGGGTACTCCGTGACACCGTAATCCTCGATGGCGATCTCCTCGTCTATCTGTGCGAAGTCCCATCTCGCCCCGAACTCCCGCTTGAGATCGCGCAGGTCATCCCGCTCCTGGCCACCCTCGATGGGGCTCACAGAGATCATCACGATGTCGTCATGGTATTTCTCGTAGAACTTGACGAGCTCCGGCATCCCCTTCCGGCATGCTGTGCAGCTTGAGAACATGAAATCGATGACGACGATATCGCCTTCGTGGTCCCTAAGTTCCCGCGTTCTGCCATCGGTCGTGGTGTACTCGAAGTTATCGGCCCTCTCGACCGCGAACATCGCCCAGACGGCCCACCCGATCAGGAGGACGGCGACCAGGCC
>JAKEGO010000158.1 GCA_022615805.1 Thermoplasmata archaeon | reverse complement strand
GGCTATAGGGGTGAGCTGAGAAAAGGTACCCTCTCGGGTCGAGGGCAACGGGCTTCATCGTGTTGATGGTCCAATGAATGGTCTGTAGGCTTTCCAGATACCAAACGGATCACAGGTAGTTGTAGTCCTGCACGATCCGGATGACCTCACGCTGGTCCTTTATCTCGTTCTCGACCAGGTACTGGAGGACGTCCCTCCTGTTGGAGATGACGGCGTCCAGCTCGGCGATGGGGATGCCGGCGGAGCGGGCGATGACCTCGCGGAGCTTGGACGGCACGCCCGTGGGCCTCAGGCCCGACTCGCTCGTGTACCGGAACAGGGTGTTGATGCTCGGCTTGCCCCCCTCCATGCCGGAGACCTCGGATATCTCGGTCACCCGGCGGACCGTCTTGCTCGGCATCGTGATCTTGTTCTGCATCACGATCAGGTCGAGGGCGCCCAACTGCACCGGCGGCACGGACATCGGCGGGTTCGTGATGCGTGTGATCGTTTCTATCGCCGTGTTGGCGTGCAGGGTCCCGAGGGTCCCGTCGTGTCCCGTGTTCATCGCCGTGAACATCGTGGTCGCCTCGGGGCCGCGGACCTCTCCCACTATGATCCGGTCGGGCCGCATCCTCAGCGCGTTCTTCAGGAGGTGGTCCATGGTGATGTCGGCGCCGCGCGGGCCGCCGACCACGGTCTCCAGCCGTATCCAGTTCTCGTGGGCGAGCTGCAGTTCGGCCGTGTCCTCGATGGTCACGACGCGGCTGACGATGGGGATGAAGGTCGAGAGGACGTTGAGCGTCGTCGTCTTCCCGGATCCGGTGCCACCCGAGACGAGGATGTTCGCGGCCTTTGCGCCGAGGCCCTCCACGGCGACCCACAGGAAGGCGGCCGTGGACGGGTCGAGGGTCCCGTTGTCGAGGAGCTGGGTTATGGTCATGGGCTTCTTCATGAACTTCCGGATGGTCATCGTGGGCCCGTCCGGCGTCGCCGGCGGGAGTGTCCCGTTGACCCTGCTCCCGTCCGGGAGGCGACCGTCGAGCATCGGCTTGTCGGTGGAGATCTCGTCGTTGTTGAAGTTCGCGATGTACTCGAGCATCCGTACCACGTCGTCGGGCGTAATGGTCACGTTGGTGTCGCACATCCCGTACCGCCTGTGGAAGACCCTGACCATGCCGCCGCCATTGTACATGATCTCCTCGAGGCCATCGTCCGCGAGGAACGGCCCGATGGGGGCGAGGGATGCCGCGCCCGGACCTGCCGCCGGGGCTGCCTGGACCGCAGCGTCGGAAAGGGCATAGATGTGGGCGCGTTTCTCCCCCCGGCGGTAGATCGTTACGTTCTCGTCCCTCTTCAGGACCTCCATGTTGTCTCCGGCCCCTGCGGTCATGGGTATGTATCCGTTCCCCGATATAATAGATGTTCTCGTTCGCCACCGCGGACCGCCGACGCGCGGACCGGGATCGTACCTCGCCATTCGAGGGCGCTATCCGAGCCAACCGCGACGATCGAGCTCTTCGACCACCGACCGCGCGTTCTCCTCCGGCCCGTGCCCGACCGCGTCGAGGACGAACGCATCGGGCGACCGCTCGTAGGTGACGTCGATCCCGACGACCTCGCCGAGCCCCTCGTGCTCGACGCCGCGGTCGCGCCTCTCGAGGGCCTTCCTGTAGATGTCGGCCATGACCTTCCCTCCGGGCCGGGCGGCTTCGCGTGCCATGCACACCTCCAGGGGCGCGTCCACGAACACCTCGATGTAGCGGTCGACGTCGTCTTCAACTGACGCCCTCCAGGCCCTGCGGTGCGCCGTCGCGTCGACGACGACCGGCCTTCCGGAGACCACCGACGCAATGGCCATCGCGGCGAGGGCGCCATAGACCCGCTCGCGCTCCTCCGCAGTGTACTCCGGGTCAGGCGCGACCCTCCTGCGGATGTCGTCCAGCCTCAGGAGCTCGGGCCTGACGCCACGCTCGGCGAGCAGTCGCCTGATATGGTCGACGACCGCGCTCTTCCCGGCGCCCGGAAGGCCGGTGACCCACGCGCACCAGGTCACCGGATCACTCCGGGGGGATGGTGCGGAGGAGCATATGCAGGCACTCCTCCGTTCCGGTGGCGATGACGCTGCACCGCTCGTCGAAGGCGCATGGGCGGCCGCCCAGGTCCCTGCCGGCATCATCTGTCGCGAGCCCCCCCGCCTCCTTCACTATGAGATATCCGGCCGCGAGGTCGAAGGTCCTCCCGAGCCCCCTCAGGTCGACGAAGGCGTCGACGGTGCCGTCGGCCACGTAGGCGAGGTCGATGGCGACGGTCCCGATGCCCCGCACCTTCCGGCCGAGGCTCAGAGGGGCGACCGCTCGGGCCATCTCCTCCGGACCGGATGGATATAACTCTGTGGCGATCGTGTGCAGCTCCCCGGAGGGTGCGATGGACCCGCCGTTCCGGACCGCCCCCTCGCCCCGCGTGGCCGTCCACTCGTCCCCCGTGACAAGGTGGCGAATGTACGCCGCCTCGACATCCCCGAGAAGGTCTCCCCCGTGCGCCACGGCGAGGGATATCGAATAGGCCGGGATGCCGCGCGTCGCATTGTGGCTCCCGTCCAACGGGTCGATGATGAGCAACGCGTCGCTCTCCGGGTCGCCCGCCTCGCCCGCCTCCTCCGTGAGGACGCGCACGCCGTCTGGGACCAGGGCGAGGACCTCCTCCTCGATGGCCCTGTCGAGGACGGTCGTGACATCGCCACCCGCACCTTTGCCGAGGGGCCTGGCGCCGTCGCCCCGACGTGCCACCCGGTCGGCGACCTCATGGGCGGCCTCCCCCATGGTGCGGAAGAGGTCTGTCCAGTCCGTCGCATCACATCCTGTTGAAGTAGGCGGCGACGTTCCTCCGGTCGAAGGTCTGACCGTCGAGGACGTTCTGCGCGAAGTTGAAGAGCTTGCGGCGCACCCGGTCCGGTACGTCGGGGTAGAGCATCGGATCGGCCACCACGGCGGCGCGGAATGCGTAGAACGGCGCCATGACGTCGAAGACCTCCTGGTCCGACGTCCACTGGAGGTACCTGTCGAAGAAGAGGTCGAACAGCTCCCTGTACGGGCCGGTGAACTCGTTGTTCACCTGCAGGTCGTAGAAGATGTAGTTGATGGTCAGCGCTGTCAGGTCGTCGGCGGGCTCGCCGTAGAGGCCGCGGCTTCGGTCAAGGAGCCGGAACTCCTCGCCGCTCCACCAGATGTTGCCGGGGTGGAAATCGCCGTGCACGACCGACAGCCTGTGTCCGTGGTCGCGTATCTTTCCCCACCACTTCACGCCCTTCATCACGAGCTGGACCATCTCGATCTCCGAGGTGAACTCGACGCGCGGGTAGGTGTCGAGGACCCCCATGAGGCACTCCCCGTGGCCGACCGTGTCCCTTATCTTCCGGCGGTAGAGCGGCGGGTTGTCGATCTTCGACGAGTGCAGTTCCGCGAGGTAGTCGGCGAGGGCCTGCACCCTCTGCCTGTCGGTCGGTGTGACGCCGCTCTCGCGGATGCGCTCGAGGTCGGCGAAGTACGATTCGCCCCGCGCCTCCTCCATGACTATGAAGAACTCCTCGGCGTCCCCGAGGGACACCGTTCCGTGGGGCCCGAGGCCGATGACATCGAGGCTCTGGACGTGCCTGTCCATCATGTTGTAGGCCATGTGAGCCTGGATCAGGACCTGCGCCCTGTCCGCCGGGTACTCGTGGCCGAAGTTCTCGGGGAACAGCGACTTGACTATCAGCGACCTCTCGGCGCCATCGGCCTCGAAGATGACCCTGTACCCCTCGCCGTGGGCTCCGGCGCCGAGCGGGAAGATCTTCTTGATCCTCGCGTTCCCGTAGGCACCGGTCAGGTAGTCCAGAACGTGTACCGGTTTTATCTCGACCATGCTTCAACCTCCATCGGGGTCAGGTGCCCGAGCCGAAGTCCTCGAAGTACCTCCTCTGCTTCTCCGAGAGGGCGTCTATTCCGATCATCATCGACTGGAGCTTGAGCGCCGCGATCCTCTCGTCCTGGTCCCGCGATATCTGGTGGACCAGGTCCTCGAGCCCCCTCCCCTCCCTCGTCAGCGAGAGCAGGGCCATGAACTGGTTCGCGAAGGACATGTCCATGACCTCCGACGGGTGACCCTCGGCCGCGGCGAGGTTGACGAGCCTCCCCTGGGCCAGCAGGTAGATCCTCCTGCCGTCGGGCATCGTGTATTCGATGGTGTTGTCGCGTATCTCGCGCCGCGACTCGCTCGCGGCCTCGAGGTCGCCGAGCCTGAGCTCGACATCGTAATGTCCCGTGTTGCAGACCACCGCGCCGTCGCGCATGGCCCGGAAGTGGTCCCCCGTCACGATGTCCTTCATGCCGGTGGCGGTGATGAAGACCTCTCCTATCCTCGCGGCCTGGGCCATGGGCATCACGCTGAAGCCGTCCATGACCGCCTTCAAAGCCCTGATGGGGTCCACCTCGGTCACGATGACGTTGGCGCCCATCCCGCGTGCCCTCATCGCCACGCCCCTCCCGCAGTGACCGTATCCGGCCACGACGAAATGCTTCCCCGCGATGAGGAGGTTCGTGGCCCGGAGGATGCCGTCCAGGGACGACTGCCCGGTCCCGTAGACGTTGTCGAAGTCCCACTTCGTCTCGGCATTGTTCACGGCGATGACCGGGAACCCGAGCTTTCCCTCCCCGGCCATGGCCTCGAGCCTGTGGACGCCCGTGGTGGTCTCCTCGGTGGCGCCCACGATCTCGCCCGCCCTGTCCGTCGAGCACGCTCTGACTATCAGGTCCGCGCCGTCGTCGACCAGGAGGGTCGGCCGCGCTTCCAGCACGCGGTCGAGTGCCCAGTAGTAGTCCTCCCTGGACATGCCGTGCCACGCGAAGACGGGGATGCCCCCCTTCACGAGAGCCGCGGCGACATCGTCCTGCGTGCTGAGGGGGTTGCACCCGGACCAGACGACCTCCGCGCCGGCCGCGACGAGGCTCCTCAGCAGGACGGCCGTCTCCTTCGTCACGTGCATGCTCCCCCCGATGCGCCACCCCTCGAAGGGCTTTGCATCGCTGTATTGTTGCCTCAGCTGGGCCATGACAGGCATCCTGGCCTCCGCCCACTCGATCTTGAGAGAACCTGCCCCGGCAAGCGCCAGGTCTTTCACCTTGTGGTCCATTCAGCCACCTGCCCATCGAACCCCCGCGAGCATATTTATAGTTTTTCTGGTGTTTACCGCGACAAATCTGTTGCTGGGGCCATTCAGCCGTCGCCCTGTCCCCTGCGCCACCATCGGACGATCGACCAGGCGATCGGGACCGCAGCGATGACAGCGAGGAGCGGCCACCACCACGAGGTCACCCCGCGACCGTCTTCGTCGTCCATGCCGTCCTCGCAGTACGACATGACGGCCGGTTCTGGGTAAGCCTCCTGCGTCGATACGTAGAGCGTCCCGTTGAGGAGGTCGCCCTCGAGCCACGCGACCGTTCCGCAGTCGATGCGCACCGACCCCTTGATGCCGCCAGCGGGGGAGAGCACAGTCTCGTTGCCCCCGAGGTCGGCAAGCACGAGGTCGCCGGCGAGGTCAGACGCATCGCGGCCGCGGTCGTATCTCACATAGACCAAGCGTTCGCCGTCGAAGGCCAGGAGGATCCGCGATAGGCCTTCCGCCTCGACCGCCGTCCATCCGGTGGCGTTCTCTATGTCCCAGACGACTATCTCGAAGGGGCCGTCGATGTCGCCGGCATCCTTCTGGGACCAAGCGGCGAAGCCCCCCTCCGCGAGGACGGGCGCCCCGTAGGAACCGCCGACCCGCTGCCCCGACCCCGATATCACGTGGGAACCCTCTTCGAGGAGGTCGAGGAGCACGACATCGTCGCCATCCGTTCCCGAGCGCGTGTAGACGGCGTATCCCCCCCAGGCATCGAACCATTTCTGGGAGAGGTCGGAGGCGACTCGCGAGGTCCCGCCCGTTCCCAGGTCGTGGACAATCAGGTCGAACGATCCCCCGCTCCCGGACACGGACGCGAGGACGACATCCTCCGACAGCATCGCGAAAATGCCGCCGGTGGCGTTGCGCATGAGTTCGCGCATCACGCCCTCGCCCTCCTGGATCTCGAGGACGCGGTCTTCCCCGTCGGAGTGGCCCCACAGCATGCGGTCCCCCTCGACGTCGAACAGGAATGTCGCGTCGCTTTCGGGGCGATCCAGGCGGATGCGCCCCTCCGCCGTCCGGAGGTCGTACTCGATCATCCTCGTCCTGCCGCTGCCGGCGTGGGCGGTGAAGTACAGCCCCGCGCCCTCGAGGTCGTCGATGAGCACGGCGCAGCGGGCCACAGGGAACGCCCTCCGACCCCCGGCAGGGTCGGCCGCCGACGGTTGGCACAGGGCGAGCAGGACCAGCGCCGCGATCGCCGCGGCGGAAGCGCGCATCATGAGGACCCCCCTGTGCCCAGCGGCGGGTAGAGCCTGTACTCGAACGGGTTGCCGATGCCGACGATGTTCCAGCGGGGATGGTGCGTCGTCCACTCGATCGTGGCGACCATCAGCCTGTCCGTGAGGTAGATCAGGGCGTAGAAGGTCGAGTTGAACGCGCGTTCGACGACGGCGACGGGCAGCTCCAGTAAGGCGGCGAGGTCCTTCGGCGTGAACCGCACCGCGAGGACAC
Organism: Thermoplasmata archaeon; assembly: GCA_022615805.1. GTDB lineage: Archaea > Thermoplasmatota > JAKEGO01 > JAKEGO01 > JAKEGO01 > JAKEGO01. The sequence continues at coordinate 12,027 of JAKEGO010000158.1, read as the reverse complement.
CCCACTGCGGTTCGGAATCGTCCAGGTCGAGCCACAGCTCTCCATTGTCCACGAGGTATTTCACCGTTCTCACCAGGCCCTCCTCCGCCCGGTCCCAGGGGCCGAACGTCCTTCCAAGGCACGCGCAGGCGAAGGCGCAGCCCAGGCCTCGGAGGTGCTCGACGCCCCCGTGGAGGGAGGTGGCGACGAATCCGCGCGTGAGACGGATGACGAGGTCGGCGGCAGCGTCGAAGGGGCCGGGCAGCAGGACCTCCCACCCGCTCTCGGGCGCGGGCAGCCTGAACGTCGCGACGAGGCATTCGTCGACGAGATGCAGCGACGTGGACATGGTCATCGCCAGGGCGACCACCTCGGCGGCCGCCATGAAGACGACGGTCATCGCTGCCGCCGCCAGCGCCGGTCCGACCCCAGAGGCCGCCGTGCATGCGTAGCCCGCCGCTGTCCCATCGACGACGCACTCGAGGGGGACCGCGTATGCCAGCATGCGGCCGCCGCCGAGCCCGTCGGCAATCGATGCCAGGCTCTCGCGTCCAGTGGTGAACTCACCTCTGTGCACGGCCCTGTTGCCATTGACATCCGTGAGGGTCAGCGTGAATGCGTCGATGGGCATCGGGACGACGTACGGTCCGCAGCCGTCGTAGAGGACGCCGTTGGGCGGGACCGACACCTTGACCATCGCGCTCTCGAACGCTATCTCGAAGGCGTCCAGCCCCCCGGCGCAACCAGCATGGCGTGAGCGTCCGAGGTCGGTCCCGGTCGCAAGCCGGAACGACGAGACCGTGCATCCGGAGAGGAAGGTCCTCACGTCGATCCAGTAGTCCGACGTTTCCTCGACGACGATCTCCACCCCCCCTTGCATGGACCCGCCGCCGAGCGGGCGGAGCGACACGATCCGAGGCGGGTGGCTCTCCCGCGCCGGGTCCGGGTCGACGGGGTCCCAGAGGCCGTCGCCGTCGGCATCCGCCCTCACCGGATCGGTGGACCAGACCGCGACCTCGACGTAATCCGAATGCCCGTCCCGGTCCGTGTCCGTCCCCCGCGGGTCCGACAGGAAGAGCGATTCGGCGGCGTCCGGCAGCCCGTCCCCGTCGGTGTCGGCGAGACGCGGGTCCGAGCACCTCCAGCCGCCGTGCGCGCCGGGCACGTGCCACCCCGAGACCTCAGCCCCGTCCTCGAGGCCGTCGCCGTCGGTGTCCGGGTCGAGCGGATCAGTCGCCCCGGAGAGCCCGGTCCCGACGAAGGAGCGGACGACGGCGGAACCGTCCTCCAGGTCCGCGAGGAGGGCGGCGCCCGAAGGGCCGAGCAGCCCGACCTCCACCGCCTCGTGCAGGATCCACTCCATGGCCATCGGACGTGAGAGGTCGCCCTCCCCCGGCATCTCCCTCCTGACGCTGCAAGGCACCGTCCCGCCGGACGACAGCAGCGCCATGCCGTCGGAAAATGACACGGTGACGTTCCCGTCCCACAGCCCATCGCCGTCGGTGTCGGGATCGGTCAGGTCGGTACCGGTCCTGTGCTCGAAGGAGTCCGACAGGCCGTCGCCGTCGGTGTCCCAGGAGCGCGTGTCCGGCATACTGTCGGCGACGAACGGGATCGTCCACTCCATGACATCGGAAAGGCCGTCGCCGTCCGACGAGGCCACGTCCTCGAACGGCCATAGGTATCGCGATGGCGTCGTCGCGTTCTCGATCACCGTCCAGGCTTCCGGGCCCCGCCTGCCGCGCCCGGCGAAGCTCATCCATGTGTAGCCGTCGCCGTCCGTCCGATCGATGCGGAGCCAGTGGACAGGATGTTCAGAGGCCCATTCCGCGTATGAGAACTCGTCAGGATCGGACACGTCGACCTCGTGGAACTCGCCGTCGGAGCCGGCCCAACCCTCCTCGCAGACGTACGGCACGAGCGCGACCCCATCGCCCAGGGTGTAGGTGCGGACGACGATGTAGCCCTCCTCCCGGCCGACCATCGACGAGTGGACGTCCGCGACACCCCTGATGACCGGGCTTCCGGAGAGGATGCCGAGGGCGATCGGCTCCGTCGAGCCCGGCCAGTACCTCGTATGGCTGACGTCGACGCCGCCGGCGGAGAGCCCCTCCACGACGATGTACTCGAAGTCGCCGACGGCCTTGAAGCGCACGTCGCTGCCGTCGCATGACCTGACGATCATCCTCCCGCCGCCGTCCGGCACGGCGAGGGTCAGCGAGAACCCGAGGATCTCGAGGCCGTCTTCCCCGGTGAACCGATCGACGCCGTCGCCGGAACCGACGGCGTACTCGAAGGCGACGACCCCGCCGTCGCCGCCGAGGGCGGTCTCCGAGGCGTCCACGAGACATGCCCGCAGTCCCCAGCGGGCGGTGCCGATGGCGACGGTCCCGCCGTCGGCCCCCGCGGAAAGTGCCCCTGCCCTCATCGCTGTGCCGCCCGGGTCGGTGGGGTCCGATGCGGGGCAGCGGAGGAGTTCCTCCAGGTCGCCGACGCCGTCGCCGTCGGTGTCCGCTCGCCGCGGATCGGTTCCGGCGCGGAACTCGGCGAGGTTCGTGAGGCCGTCGCCGTCGAACCTGCTGTCCCCGCACACGGCTCCCAGTTCAGCGTCCGAGGGGTCGAGCGGATCGAGCCCGTGGGCGACCTCCCAGCCGTCAGGCATGCCATCGCCGTCGGTGTCCGCGACACGGGGGTGCGTCCCGTTGAGGTACTCTGCGAGATCGTCGAACCTCTCGTCCCGCTGGATCCCGTCCGGCGGTATGTCGAGGTCGGCTCCGTCCGCGTCGGGGTCCTCCATGGCGTCGTCGCGGAGCGGGTCGAGGCCGTTCTCCACCTCCCATCCGTCGGGCATGCCGTCGCCGTCCGTGTCTGTGCATTTCGGGTCCAAGCCCGCGGCCAGTTCGAAGGCGTCCGGGAGACCGTCGCCGTCCGAATCGAGGTCCAACATCGAGGGCACCCCGTCCCCATCGACGTCCGCCACGCCCTCCTTGCCGTCCGGCAGCCCGTCGCCATCGGAGTCGGCGTCCGCCCACGTTGGGAGCCCGTCGAGGTCGATGTCCGAGAGGGCGGCGTGCCTCATCGCAATGCTGACCTCGAGCCCGTCCGCGATGCCGTCTCCGTCGGTGTCGGGGTCGAGGGGGTCGCACCCCTCCGGCTCGGCGCCGTCCGCCAGACCGTCATCGTCGGTGTCTGGGTTGGAGGCATCCGTCTCAACGGTGCCGATTTCGGCCGGGTCGCCGTCGAGGTCCAGGTCCTCCTCCCCATCCGTCAGGCCGTCGAGGTCGGTGTCCCTCATGAACGGGTCGGTGCCGCCGGGCCATCTCCTCGGGTGAGGGTCCGGAGGGGCACCGTAGAGGTACTCCATGAGGTTCGTCATCCCTTCGGCATCGTAGTCGAGGTCGGCGTCGTCGACCGTGGCGTTGGTCCCGACCCTTACCTCCCATCCGTCGGGCATGCCGTCGCCATCGGTGTCGACGCAGGTCGGGTCCGTCCTGCTGGACCGCTCCTCGAGGTCCCCCAGACCGTCGCCGTCGGTGTCCCGTCTCGTGGGGTCCGTCGAGCGCACGCCGTCGACGTCCGTCCCGTCGAACGCGTACTCCTCCAGGTTCGTCAGTCCATCTCCGTCCCTGTCGCGGCACGAGTCGTCGCGGAGCGGGTCAAGGCCAGAGGCGACCTCCCACCCGTCCGGCATGCCGTCGCCGTCCGTGTCGGCATCGAACACGGACAGCGAGAGCGCCAGTTCCTCGAGCAGCGAAAGCCCGTCGCCGTCTGGGTCCTCGTCCCCGTCGCGCACGCCATCGCCGTCCGAGTCGCGGATGGTGGGCGACAGCCCGAGGGCCACCTCGAGGCCGTCGGGGACCCCGTCGCCGTCCGTGTCCGGGTCGAGGGGGTCCGCACCGAGGGTGACCTCCTCCCCGTCGAAAAGGCAGTCGCCGTCGGTGTCGCGATCGTTGGGATTGGTGGCGAGCCGCATCTCCGCGCCGTCGTCGAGGCCGTCGTCGTCGGTGTCGGCGATGAACGGGTCCGGGGAGATCCCTCCCATGGCAGGGTGGCACAGCTCCTCGCGCGAGGTCAGACCGTCCCCGTCGGGGTCCGCGTCGGCGTCCACGTCACCGTAGGGCCGCTCCAGGCAGTCCGGGATGCCGTCCGCGTCGCGGTCCGCAAGGCCCATCGCGCACCCCCCGCCGAGGGCGAGCGGGTCGGCGCCCGCGATCCTCTCGAACCCCGTCCCTATCCGCGCAGAGCGGACGGCCACGGAATCGCCTGCCACGGTGATGTAGGCGTGGCCATCGGAGTCGGCCTGGAGGACGTACAGGGTGTCACCGCGGACGGCCATGTCGACCATCCGCGACGATCGCACGAAGGGCATCCCGAGATCGACGCCGCACCTCCACCCGTGCACCGTGCGCCCGAGGACGGTCACCGCGCCCCGTCCAGCATTCCATGCGACGCACTCCTCCCCGAGCGCGAACCACGTCGACCTGTTGTCGAGGCACGCGAAGGTCCAGGCGCCGTCGCTCCACACCCCGGCGACCCCTTCCGCGAGGGCCCTCACGGAGCCCTCCAGGCCGTGCTGGACGATCGTCCGGGACCCCCCGTCGTCGGACCAGTGGAGCCCGGAGGCATCGAGGGTCACGATGTCGAGGCGCGGCCCGGAGGCCCACAGGTCCACGGAAGCGACGCCGCTGGCCACGAGGCGGAACGGCTCGACCTGCACTACGCACTCACCGCCGGCGACGAAGCCGCCGAACCAGAGGTCCCCGTCCGAGAGGACGGCCACCGCGAGGTGGTCCCCCGACCCTGCGGCGCGGACCGCCTCCGGAAGGACCCCCGCCGGAAGCGCGACGTGGGAGCGCCCCCCGTCGCGAAGGTCGACGGCCCAGAGGCCGTCACCGACCACCAAAACGAAGCGGCAGTCACCGGCGTTCACGGCCTCCCCCGACGGGAGGTCGAACGATGCCGGCCCCTCGAGCGGCCCGAGAGCCCCCTCCCCCCCGCCGCCCCCCGGCGCCCACGCGATCGACGACAGCAGCAGACCTACCATTACCATACATGCTAGTTTCGAGTGCATCCCTTCACCGGCCCCTCTGAAGGTCGTCCGGGTTCATGAGGGATGTGGAGCGACCGGGATGTGGGATAAGAGGATTGTGGAGCGGCTGCTGCCCCGGGAAAGATACGGCTCTGGAAACCCTTGTCTTTTATTCCAGTAAACGCAACTCTCGTTGTTCTTAGTTCATTTCACAAGAAAACTTAATAAACCTGTTGAGGCTCTGGTATTCGTGGCGAAGGCCCTGGGGGGCTGACGAGGTGATGTGAGGATGAGATATTCGTATGGAGCAGTATACGTTCTAGGCATAGTGTTCATGGCATGTTGGTCTGTAATCGCGGTCGCGACATTCGCCGAGGGGGCGACATACACGGTAGACGACGACTGGGCGGGAGCCGATTACTCGTCGATACAGGACGCGCACAACGCCTCCATGGCCGGCGATACGATCAACGTCTACGCGGGAACATACTACGAGCATCTCAAGATCAACAGGACGTTGACGCTGACCGGGAACGGGTCGTCCGACACGATCATCGACGGGAGTGGTTCCGGGACGGTCGTCCGAATAAGGGCCGATTCGGTGAGCATGAGCGGGTTCAACGTGACGAACGGGGGCACATCCAAGCCCTACAGCGGCATCTACATCGACGGTGACGATTGCGTCATATCCCATTGCGAGGTGACCGACACGAACTACGGCATCCACATCGGCGAGCGATGGCGGGACGAATGGATGAAGAAATTTGCCGGCAGCGGCGATGTCGTCATGGATGTGTCGGGTGACGTCCTCATCCATGCGTCCTACAACAATGTGACCAAGCGTAACGCGACGACGGGGGCTTACATCACATCGCATACGTCCTGGGGTGGCGGTATGATCTATGGCATAGCCTTCGGTTCGGACATGGACTATGCCGTCGTCGGAAATAGGCATGTTGGCGGTTATACCTACAATTTCCGCGTCGAATATTACAACAGCACGGACGACCGCCAGTGGGCGATAGAACCATATTCGGGGACGGTCTATGGCGCGTATGGCGGTTGCCGATTCGACAGCCAGGGGTACCTCTACGTCGCAGGAAAGGCCGCGAGCCACGGCCCCTCCCTCGTGAAGATGTACGCGAACAACGGCACGATAATATGGAAACGTGACGACTCGACCGGCGGAGACTGGTCGCCATATTATACCGATCTCGCCATCGACTCCGAGGACAACATCCTCTTGTCGGGCGTCGTACAGGGTTCTCCGTATGCCGCGAGGATACGGAAATGGAGCCCGGGTGGCACGTCGCTCTGGTACAAATCACCCGGGTCGAGCCACTCCTATGCGATGGCGGTTGGGATCGACGATGACGACAACGCGCTCTTCTCCGTGTACCAGAGAACCGATTCATCGTCCCGCCTGTTCCTTTACGATCCATCGGGCAACCTCCTCGACTCTGACACGTCATTCGGTTCCGATTGGTCGGTCAGTCTGCGCCCCAAATCGATTGTCAGGACGGCAAACGATCAATGGATCGTTGGCGCATACACCCAAGACGGGGAGCAGGATATGGTGCTCTATTTCCTCGACGACAACCTCGACGAGGTCCAGGCCCCCTGGCGGATCGACCACGGGAACTTCGATGATATCACCAACATCGTGATGAACGCGGACAAGGACCAACTTTATGTAAGCGCCAAACCAAGGGACACGGGTAGTAATCGGATAATCGCATCGTATTCCGTCGGCCTCTCGGATGACGCGATAATCGAGCAAAACGATCTCGTATTCAACCAGTACGGGGTCTATATCTCGGCCGACGGGACCGGTCACACGATCAACGACAACACCATCGCATCCAACGCCGTGTACGAAATGTACGACGGAGGGACGGCCGACATTGATGCGAGCGACAACCACTGGGGGACCATCGACGAGGGAGAGATCCAGAACGCAACTTACGACCACCGCGACGACACCGCACTCGGCACGATCATGTACAGCCCATGGTGGGACGCGTCCTTCACCACTCGGTATTACGCGGACATCACGCCCCCAACGACCACCGACGACCACGACGGACTGTGGCACAACAGCGCTGTCACGATAACCTTAACGGCAGTCGACTCCGGTTCGGGCGTTCGGGAGACCTACTGGCGCCTCGATGGCGGGGCATGGAACACAGGCACCAGCGTGAACGTGCCCGCCCCGTCGGACCACAGCAACGACGGGACCCACATCCTCGAATACGGTAGCATCGACTGGCTCGGGAACAACGAAACCGATAATACGATCTCCGTGATGATCGACACCACGTGCCCCGAACTGAGGCTCCGTTACGACTCCTCGGATGATGAAGTGCGATTCACCGCAATGGACACCCGGGACGCATCCCCCGAAAGAACCGTCAAGAAGAAGGGCACATCGTGGACGTTCACGCTGACCGACCATGCTGGCAACACAGCCGTCGTCGTCGTCCAGTACAGCAAGGGCGTATCCCTCGGTGGTAAGTATGTATATACTGTCGTCTTCGACAAGGTGAAGTACAACGGCGGCTCGTGGAACGACCTCGACGATTGCCGGTGGGCCATGAGCTTCACGATGTCGGGCAAGACCATCACGTCCATGACGCATTTCGCATCCGGCACGGACTGGTCCATAGAGGGGAACTACCAGCAGGCCCGCGGCACCACCCGTCTCTACGTGACAGATGGCGGCACAAAGACCACCCACGAATACTCCGGCGTCAAGGCTTCGGAGATACGGACGGACGAGGGCGAGTGCGTCTACCTCTTGCCGTGATCCGTAGCCATCGATCGTCCATGGCCAGCCGGGCCGGCGATCGCGCACGTGTAGAACGTTTTATCTACGCCTCGCGCCATCGGTTCCACGGCAGGTGCGCGTCATGAGGCCGGAACCCCACGAGAGGCTCATCGGCATACTGGCCAGTTACCGCTCGAAGTCCCTCCGCCAGAGGGCAGAGCTCGGCGGCATGGCCGAGCAGATGCTCAAGGTGCACGAGCTGGGGGACATCTACGCCTTCGAGATGAAGCCGGTGTTCGACGAGGTCAGGGAGGAACTGAAGCGCTACTCCTACGACATGGAGTACAAAGAGGACGTCGACTGGAACAACGGCCTCCTGATCGTCGACCTCAACATGGGGATCGGCTTCCCGCCCGACGGATCACGCGAGGGCGTCCCCGGGATGAGGTACACCCTGTCCGCCCACCGCGGCGATGTCACGATCGAGTTCTTCGAACGCGGCTTCGACCACGACGGCCGGACCCACGCCACGCTGCGGTTCGACCAGATCGACCGCGGTAGGGTGGCGAACCAGGTGATGGACCTTCTCGAGCACGTCTGCGAGGTGCAACTGGTCGAGGAGAAGGCGTACTACCAGGAGCAGGAGAGGGCCGGGGCGCAGAACGCGGCGGAGACGCGTTCGGAGCCCGAGTTCTCGATCGACGAGAGCGACGCCGCCACGCGCATCGCGAAGTTCCGCTCAAGGACGCGGCGCAAGTAAGGCCCGGGCGCCGGGCGGAGGCTTCGTCGTCACGCTCTCCGTCCATGAGCTCCGAGGTAACCTATTTATCTTCACAGGCCATTGTTCGGGCGAAGGTGTCAAGCATGAATTGTCCCGAATGCGGCGTTGAACTCCTCGAGCACGTGTCCTTCTGCCCCCTCTGCGGTACGGAGCTCCCTGGAGCCCTATGGGCGAAGAAGGCCTCCCGGCCGGCGGGCAGGAGAGGGTCGAAGAAGGCCGCTCCGGCGGTCCAGGCCGGGCCGCGGGCTGGTGTGCCAGGGCGCCCACCTTCCGATGCCAGGGGCGACCCGGGAGAAGCCCCCGCCCCCGCGAAGGTCACGATGAGGCCCACCGGGGAGGCCCCACGGAAGGTCACGATGAGACCTGCGGAGGTCCCGCCCGCGAAGGCGGCGACTCCCGAGCAGCCTGCAGAGGTTCCTGTGAAGGTAACGATGAAACCCGCCGAGGCACCCCCCAAGGCCGCGCCCGGGCCCGCGCCCGAAACATCCCGGAAGGTGACGATGAGACCCGCTCCGGACGCGCCGAAGAGGGCGGTCATGAAGCCCATCGAGGCACCGCCCCTCCCACCGGCGGCGGAAAGGCCCACGGAAGGAAAGCCATCGGCCCCCGCACCCCCGGCGGGTAAGGCCGGATCGGCGTCGCCCTCCCAGAGGGGCGCGGCCCCTGCTGTCGAGGGAAGCAGGCCCGCTGGCGGTCCGACCGTTGACATGCTCTGCCCCATGTGCGACGCCATCGTCGCCGTGCCGGTCGAACGCCCGGTCCGCGTCTCGTGTCCAAAGTGCAGGGAAGAGTACTACTTCACAAGGTGATCCGGAGGGGAACGTTCGTGGAGGCGCCCACTGCCGTCATCGCGGAGTGTCCTACCTGCGGCGAGGCCCCGCACACGATCGTCAGGGGGCGTAGCTCCTCAACGACCGCGCTGGATGCTGTGGCGAGGTGCAACCAGTGCGGCACGGTCCACCATATCGCCCTCAGGCAGCCGAAGGACATCCCCGTGAGGCTGGTGGTGAGCCAGGGGCGCGTGTCGCGCACAACCTCCGTGGACCTCCTCCCCGCCGACGTCGTGAGGGTCGGCGACGAGTTCTTCGCCGGGCGCGAGTACGTCCAGGTGAGAGGGATCGAGACCGACGGGAAGAGGGTCCTCGAAGCCCCCGCGGAGGACATCGAGACCATATGGGCGAGGTCATTCGATAAGATACCCGTCCGCTTCTCCGTCCACAGGGGCGCCCGGAGCGTGCCGAGGCAGGTCATGGCCCCCCCTGACGAGGAGTTCAGCGTCGGCGACGTGATGGAGGTCGACGGGCTCAGGTTCGCCGTGCACAAGATCAAGTGCGAGGACGGCAGGACCCCCGAGACCGCCCAGGCGCGGGAGATCGTCCGCGTCTACGGCAACCAGATCAGGTGAACCGCATGTGGTACCTCAGGATCCCGCGGGAGAGGGTGGCCATCCTCATCGGTACGGAGGGGAAGGTAAAGCGCAGGATCGAGGGCGCGACGGGGGTCTCGATGGCAATCGACTCCGAGGCGGGCGAGGTGACCATCGACCACGACCGCGCCGATCCGCTCCTCGCCCTCAAGGCGCAGGACATCGTTAAGGCGATCGGGAGGGGGTTCTCCCCGGGGCGTGCGCTGGCCCTCCTTTCGGACGAGGCCTACCTCGAGATGATCGACATCCGCGACTACGCCGGCAAGAATCCGGGGCGCGTCCGGGAGTTGAAGGGGAGGGTGATCGGCCGGAGCGGCCGGACGCGACAGCTCATAGAGGAGTACACGGACGTCGAACTCTCGGTCTACGGCAACACGATCGCCATCATCGGCCACATCGACGCAATGGAATCGGCCAAGCACGCGTTGGACATGCTGCTTTGCGGGGCGCGTCACGGCTCCGTCTACAAGTACCTGGAGAAGCGGAGGAAGGAGTCTCGAAGGCGGGACTTCCAGGACCTCATCACCGGCTGATCCCGCGCATGCCGGCGACGCCGATCGACACCATCGACACGCAAGCGGCGCTCGCTTCCCCCGATGTCCTTTCCGGAAAAATCGAGCCTCCGCTACATTCTGCTCATCGCCATCGTTATATATAAGAACATGCCAATAACTGCCTGAGCGGTGATAGAATGCGTGGGAAGGCCTGGTTACTGACGACCATTTTTCCTGCAATGGCGCTATTGCTCCTGGCCAGTGCCATTTCGGCCCAGTCCGTCGAGAACGTTTACGAATCCATCGTCGTGACCCACACCTATGATGTCAAGGTCCTCGATTCGGAGGGCGACCCGCTCGCCGGCTTCGAGAAGTCCATCAACCCCGTCATCGCGGGAAGCACGATCGAGGTCACCTTCCTCGTGCAGAACTTCGACGCGGACACGGATATCGACACGATCAACATCACATTCACGGGTGTCCGGGACATATCCGACCAGAGCGGCCTGTCGAACGCCGAATCGGAGGGTCCCGGCGACTGGCACCTGGAGTCCTTCACGCGCTCGCTCAAGTACTCCGCCGTAACGGACGGCGACAGGAACGACGACGACGATGACGCCCTCGACCGGAACCAGCAGCTCACCCTTGTCGTTCGCGTCAACGTGACCGACGGTCCCGGCTACTTCGACGCGAGCATCACGGTGAGGGAGATCCAGGGGATATCGGTGCCGGAGGTAGACGAGGAATCGACCGGGGCATCGAGGTCCTTCGAATACCTTTACATCAAGGTATCGCAGGGCGACATGTTCCTGCTCTCCTCGCTCAGCTACCCCACCCTCACTCAGCGCTGCAACCTCCTGATCGAGAAGGGGAGCGAGAGGTACGGCGTCGGTCCAGGCGGCACAAGGTACAGTGAGATCGGGATGGCGGAGGAACTCCCCGCCTACCTCAATACGGTCTACATCTTCCTAACAGGGGACCCGAACATCGCGCGCAGCCTCCAGTACACGATATTCAACCCGACGGCCAACACGCCGAGCCAGTATACCCTCAAGGTCATCCGGTACACGGTCACTCTCGCGGTAAGCGACATCGTCCTCGATAGGGCCGGGGTCACAGGGCTCGACACCACCACGCTCCTGTACCCGGGGCAGCAGCAGGTCTTCCTCTACGGCGAGGCGATCCTCGGCGACCTGGGCGGAGCGCACTTCATCGACGACGCCGACGACGACGACGACACGTGGACCGACGAGGTGGAGACCAAGTCCGGGACGAACCCGCGCGATCCAAGGGAGCATCCGAAGGAGTCCACGGACGGGACCGGAGAAAGCGGGGACGGGTTCCCCGTGATGATCGCCCTCGTCGTGTCCCTCTGCGTCGTGGGAGTGGCGATAGTCCTCATCCTGATGCGCGTTGGCATCATCGCAAAGGGCGCTCCCAAGGAGAGGAAGCCCAAGAAGGAGAGGAAGAAGCGGGGCAGGGCCGAGGAGGAGGTCGTCTGGGAGAAGCCCAAGCGGAGCAAGAGGCCCTCCAAGCCATCCGAGCCCTCCG
>JAKEGO010000157.1 GCA_022615805.1 Thermoplasmata archaeon | reverse complement strand
GTCGCCTGGAACCCCTCGACGTACGCCATTGTGAGCATCGCCTGATCGTAAAGCATCATCTCGAAGTGCGGGACGAGCCACCGCGCGTCGGTGGAGTACCTGTGGAACCCGAAGCCGACCTGGTCGAATATCCCGCCGAGGCGCATGGCCTCGAGGGTGCGCTCGACCATCCGGAGGGTCGCGGCGTCGCCTGTCCGTGCGTGATGTCCCAGGAGGAACATCGGCACATGTGGCGACGGGAACTTCGGCGCCCGGCCGAACCCGCCGTTCGCGTCGTCGTAAGAGGACACGATCTGGTTGAAGGCCAGTTCGATGGTGTCCTCCGTCACGGAGCCACCGGTCCCGCCCTTGCCCCCCGCGTCGACCAGCGCGGCGACCAAGCGTTCCGCGCCCTTGAGGAGGTCATCCCTCTCCTCCCGCCATGCCCTCGCCAGCGCGGGAAGGAGGTCGAGGAGGCCGACCATCCCGAAGCGCTGGGTCCTCGGAAGGTACGTGGCCGCGAAGAACGGTCTCCCGTCCGGTGTTGTCACGATGGTCAGGGGCCAGCCTCCGGAACCGGTCATGACCCGGCAGGCCTCCATGTAGACGGCATCGACGTCGGGCCTCTCCTCTCTGTCCACCTTGACCGGGACGAAGTGCTCGTTCAGGAAGGCTGCCATGGCCTCGTCCTCGAACGACTCGTGCGCCATGACGTGGCACCAGTGGCAGGTGCTGTATCCTATTGAAATGAAGGCCGGGACGTCCCTCTCCGCCGCCCTCGCGAACGCCTCCTCGCCCCACGGGTACCAATCGACGGGGTTGTCCCCGTGCTGCAGGAGGTACGGCGAGCTCTCCCCGGTAAGCCTGTTCGCCATGGAACACCTCGACTTAACCACGTCGCTTTCGTATAAATGGTTGACCCCTCTCAGCGCTCGTAGACGAGGAACCAGTAGTCGTAGTGGTTGGCGTGGTCCTTCTTCCCCTTCTCCCGCGAGACCTCCCTCCAGTCCTCCCAGTAGACCTTCGGGAAGTTCGTGTCCCCCTCGGCTTCCGTGACGATCGCAGTGATGTAGAGCCTCTCGGCGAGGGGCAGGAACTGATGGTACACCTCTCCGCCTCCGGCGACGAAGACCTCCCCTCCCTTCGCCCCGGTCATTATCAGGGCGTCGACGACCTCGTTGGCGACGGTCGCGCCCTCGGCCCTGTACCCCTCGTTCCTTGACAGGACGAAGACGTCGCGCCCCTCGAGGGCCCTGCCCATGGACTCCCACGTCTTCCGTCCCATGATGACCGAGTGCCCCATCGTCGTCCTCTTGAAGCGCTCCATGTCCGCGGGGATGTCCCAGGGGAGCCTGCCCTTGTTGCCGATGACGTTGTTCGTGCTGACCGCAGCGATCATCGAGATCGTCATGAAGGGCTTCCTTCGCTCGGTCCCCGCTCCTGGAGCCGGCCTGCCCTCCGCGTGCGCGGCACTGCGCGAGGCGGGCGCCGGGACCCTGGCCTCCGGCCGGCGGAGGGCTCCCTTCCCCGTGGGCTGCACCGGGCGGGGTCTGGCCGCGCGGTCCCTGCCGACCTTGCGCTTCCTCGCAATGGCCCTCGCCGGGGAGCCCGCGCCTTTGGCGTTGGGGCTGTCCGCGTCGTCCTCCGCGATGATCCTGACGCCGGGCGCCTTCTCCTCCACGACCTCGACGGCCTCGACGATGATGACCGAACCTTCATCGCCGCCCTCGTCGGTGGGGGTGCCTGGCCGTTCCTCCCCTGATGCGCCCCGGCGACGCCTTCCCGGGCCTCTCCTTCTCATCCGTCCCATCTCCCGGCGCCCCGAGGGCCGCCGGACATCGTCCGTATATCGGTTATCACGATTTAAGTCTTATCGTTCCGGCGCCGTCCATCGTTCATGACAGGTGCAATAGCAGGATCCTCGTTCCCAGGGCCACGAGGATGAGACCGCCAGCTATTCCGATCTTCCCCTCGAACATGTGCCCGAAGGCCTTGCCCGCGACCATCCCGACGTACGATACGACAAAAATGACCCCGCCGATGACGAGCGCCGGCTCGACGATATCGATCCCCAGGAAGGCGAACGATACGCCGACGGCGAGGGCATCGATGCTCGTCGCGAGGCCCAGCGCTAGGAGCAGGGACGCTCGGATGGGATCGCCAAGCGAGAAACTTTCGAGCTCGATCGATTCGACGATCATCTTGATCCCAAGGCCGACGAGGATGGCGAACGCGATCCAGTGATCGATGCCCGAGATGTTATCGCTCAGGGTCAGGCCTCCGATCCAACCGATGGCCGGCATTGCCGCGTGGAACCCTCCGAAGACGGCGGCGACCCTCAGCGTGTGCAGGATCCGCAACCTTTCGACCGCGATCCCGCATGCCACGGACACCGCGAGGGCGTCGAGGGAGAGGGCGACGGCGATGAGCACGACGGTCGGGAGGTCCACTACTGTCGAGAGGTCGCGACATTGATAAGGTTAACCGATTCGGCACTTCGAATCCCTTCAAGCGGCTCGAAAATGATTCGGTATCACGAAAGGAACGATCGGTGCCCAAGCCACCGCTGGGCGACGCTCCAGCGCGCTGTCGGGTCCGGGAGGGCCGCTCATTCTAATCGTCGCGTCATGGCCAGCCCCAGCTCCACCCCGAACCCTGTTTGACGATGTCGCATCCGGGGCCTCCGTCGAGGGTGTCCCAACCGGAGCCTCCGTAAAGCCGGTCGTCCCCATATCCGCCGAACAGGGCGTCGTCGCCATCGTCTCCGTTGAGGATGTCATCGCCATCCGCGCCGTCGAGGAGGTCGTCCCCGTCGTCTCCCCGGATGCGGTCGTCGCCGCCGTTCCCCCTCAGGGTGTTGTCGCGCTCGTTCCCTTCGATGACGTCGTCGAACTCGCTCCCGACCACATCCTCGAAGCCCGAGGCGAAGAAGAGGGTGAGCAGGAGGTTCACGTCCTTGTGCGTCCGGTCGCAGTTGACGGTCTGGGTCCTCCACTCGCCGAGGTCGATCTCGACCGGGCCGTCGAACCCGCTGAAATCCAGGGTGTCATGGGGATCGTTGGGCATTTCGCTGCAGCCGCCGAATTCGACGATCGCGTCCGAACCGAGGCCCGCGCCCTCGAAGACGTAGGTGTCGTTCCCGAACTGACCGTAGACGAGGTCCGAGTCCCTGCCGCCCTCGAGGACGTCGTCGCCACCTATGTCGTCGCCGAGAAGCTCGATGCCCATGACGTCGTACGGGCAGAACGACATCCCGCGCCACCCGTGCCAGCAGCCGCATCCGGAATGCCAGCCGCGCCATCCCCACCACCCGCCGCCCCGCCATCCGCCGCGGCCGCAGTGCCATCCGTTGCCCTCGCAGGAGCCGCAGCCCCATCCGTGGCCGCAGGAGCAGCATCCGTCGTCATCGTCCCAACCGTCGTCGTCGTCACATCCCCCCCAGCCCCCTGACCCGTGCGAGCAACCGCATGAGGCGGGCCTCCATATGACGTTCCCGGCGAAGAGGAGGAGCCGCGCGTTGTCCCCGAGGATGAGGTCGTCGCCGGCCTCGCCGTCGATGGTATCGTCTCCGTTCCCGCCGATGATGATGTCGGAGTCATCGCCCGTGGATATCGCATCCTCCTGCACTCCCTCGCCAACCGTCGCGATCGCGGTCGTCTCGACCTCGTAGAGGAGCCCGCCGTACAGCAGGACGCGAGCGTTGTCGCCGATCGCCACGTCGCGGTCCCGGTCACCCGTCACGACGACCCCCTCGCGGTCGTCTCCGCCGATCACCTGAACGGCCGTCAGTGCGGGCCGGTTCCAGTTCGACCAGCATCCGACGTCGTCGACCCTGATGGAGAAGGTGTCGCTGGACACCCCGCGGAAGACCACGTAGTTGCCGAGGCCCGGAGAGTCGGGGTCGGTGGACGAGACCTCGACGAACTCGCCCCGGAAGGTGTTGCCCGATGGGTCGTTAAGGTAGTACGTCGTCGTGCCGTCGGAGATGCTGCGCACTGACGCCTGGCCTGCGGAGAGCCCGTCGTCGGCGTCGATGTAGACGTATACGTCGTAGACCTCGAAGTGGTCGTCGAGCCCGGTGATGTCGAGGCCGAGCGTGTCACGTGTCGATGTGCTGACATAGCCCTCGAAGAGCCTCTCGTTCTGGGTGTCGGGCGCGATCCCGCAGTGCGTCTCCCTCCCGGCGGGATCGGACCACCGTGTGCCGATGTCCGCACCCCATTCCACCACGACGCCGTCCGCGTCCGAGCCGTCGTCGAAGACGAGGCCGTCCGCGCAGTTCGCGTCGTCGTCGCACCACCAGCAGCGGTGTCCTTGCCCGCCCCCACATCCGTCATCGTCGTCGTCACCGCATCCATCGTCCCCGTCATCGCACGAACGATGGCTGTCCCCGGGAAGGTTGTTCCAGTTCCCGACGGCAACGGCGCCCGCCACGCCATCGACCTCTCCCCCCGGCGCGTCGCCGTTGAGGTTGATGCTGAGCACCTTGAGGTCGCCGTGGTCGTATCCGCCGCGGAAGCCGGCGTCGACGGCATCGTCGCCGTCGCCTCCGATGACGAGGTCGTCGCCGTTCCCGGTAGCGATGAGGTCGTCGAAGGCATCGTCGTCGCCGTCCCATCCTGACGTGACGATCTCCCTGAGTTCGCCGAGGACGAAGGTCAGCAAGGCGTCGTCGCCGATGACGACGTCGTTGTCGCTGTCGCCGTAACGGGGATCCCCGCTTGCGTCGATCTCGTCCCTTCCGCCCCCGCCGATCACGATGTCGGAGCCACCGCCCGTGAGGATGGTGTCGTCGCCGCCCTCGCCGGGAGGCGACTCCACGACGTCGAAGGCGTGCATCACGCCGACGACCTGCACTGCGGCGACCGCGGGCATGTTGTACCAGCTTCCGGTCGCGTCCTCGATCCGGATGCTCACCTCGTCCGCGGTCAGGC
>JAKEGO010000156.1 GCA_022615805.1 Thermoplasmata archaeon | reverse complement strand
CGCGTTAACACGGAACATGCATCGCGGATCCAGGGCCATCTATCCCTCTGATAGGTATCTTGACGATGGGCGTACGGAGTGATCCGGGGAGCGTACGATCAGAAGGCTTTTGGGGTCTTTGTCCGGACCACGATGACGTCCTTGATGGAAACGATGTTCTTGAAGGGCATGACGAGTCGGCTCTGGGAATCTACCCTGAACCTGCGGGTGTCCAGATTAGGGGAGGGGGTTACCAGGATGTGGATGAGGTCGCCGGTGTTGGTGTCCACGACGTAATTGTCGAGGATCCCCAGCTGCTCGCCCTTGTGGCTGAAGATCGCCATGCCGATCATCTCCGTGGCAAATTTCTTCATTTTCTCCCCTCTTTGATTTAAAGCATGCTCCGTAGACGTATATTGGACGGGGTTTTTAAATCTATTGTCGAACCCTCGTGGCCGCTCCAGCCCCGATCGCCTCATGGCCCATCCTCATCTTGAGGTCTATCCTCTTCCTCTCCACTCTCCCGAGATGAGCAGTGCCGAGCCCTTTGAAGCCCTCGACGGCTTCCCTCTTTGATGCGGACAGGTCCTTGCGCTCCTCCGGGTCGGCCTCGAGGTCGTACAGCTCGACGTCGTCCTTCCCGATCCTCCATATAAAGCGCCAGCGTGCCGTCGTGATCGCCAGGATCGAACCTCCCCCGACCCGTCCGCCGGAGAAGACCACCCCCTCGTCATGGGGCATCATCCTTCCGAGGAAGTCCGGCGACGGGTCGAGGCCCGCGAGGGACATGAGCGTCGGCGCGACGTCGACGTGGCCCACCGGACAACGCTCCCTGCCCGTGGGGAGGCCTTTGATGACGAGAGGGACGTGCAACTGCTCGTCGTGGAAGTTCCATATCGGATGGGCCAGCGCCCCATGTTCCATGAACGCCTCGCCGTGGTCGGAGGTCACGGCCACGACCGCATCGGTAAGGCGACCGCGTTCCTCTAGGCCATCGAGGAGGGCGCCGATCCGGACGTCCACCTCCCGTATGGACGCATCGTAGACAGCCATCAGGTCGTCCGCCCGTTTCGTTTTGGTCCGCTCGCCATAGTATTTGAGGCGGTTCAGGTGGGTGATCTCCGCAGCCCCCATCCGTCGCCCGGTCACCTCCCTGACGACCTCGGGGGACGGGAGCATGGGATGATGGACGTCCATGTAATGTAACCAGAGGAAGAACGGTCCCTCTCCTCCGTCCACGTGCTCGAGCGCCATGGCGTTGAGCCTGTCCGAAAGCGTTCCCGGGCGCATCGGCCCCAGCGCATCCCTGATGTAGAGCGCGTTCCTGTACAACCGCGGGTACCTCCTAAGGAAGTGGCTCACGGCCCAACGTCGTCTGTGGGCGACCTGGAACTTGTTCTCCAGCCCGTCGTAGAAGATGTCGAAGCCACGCTCGTACCCATAGTGATGGGACAGGAGGGCGTTGGAGTGGAACCCACCGGTCCGGTACCCGGCCGACCTGAAGAGCTCCGGGAGGGACGGGAAGTACGGCGGGAAGGCGTACTGGACGAGGGTCGGTGACACGGACCTCCGTTCGATGCGCTCGGCCGCGAAGGTATGTATACCCCCGAATAACGCTGGAAAGGCGAGCGTTGTGAGGGATCCCTGGCTATACGCCCTCTCGAACAGTGCCCCCTTGCGGGCTATGGCATCGATCCGGGGTGAGGTCTCGCGCTCGTTCCCGTAACAGTGAAGGTTCCGCGCCCGCAGAGCGTCCACGGTCAGGAGGACGACATCCTTCATCAGCACCGTCCAACTGGAGGAGTTTATAAAAACGTGCCTATCGGCGGCCGTGGCCCCGGCGCGAAGGGAGCGCCATGCCCGCTTACTCCTCCACGATGCTCAGCCTTCCGAGGAAGGGTTCGTAGATCGATCCCGAATCCATGAGGGAGTTCACGGCCTCCTCGACGTGGACCCGCTCGATGCCGGAGGCCTTCGCCTCGGCGATCAGGTCGTCGTAGTGGACGCCTCCGTCGACGGCCAGTTCGCCGATGAGCGCGAGGATCCTGTCCTCGACTCCGGCGCTGGTCGCCTTCTCATGAGCGCCGCCCGCCGCATGAGGCAGCTCCATCGGCTCGATATCGGGGTCGATGAAGGCGAGCGCATCGCTGAGCATTCTGACGAACCTGCCAGTGTCAACTTCGCCGTGCTTCTGAGTGGCCGCGAGAACCCCCTCGGCGATGCGCTTCGGGAAGCCGAGCGCCCTCAGGCTCTCGGCCGTCGGGGACTCCATCTCCTGGGCCTCCTTCGTCGCCTCCAGACGCCTCAGGGCGGATGCGGCGGCCTCGACGACCCATGAGTCCCGGAGCTCCCGGTCGACCTGCTTCACGCTCTCGGGCCTGACGGAGATGTAGTTTATACCCTCGCCAGGGGAATACACACGCGTCTTCCCGACGATGGCAACGAACGACGGCATAGGAAGCCTGGATATCGTCTGCGACGCCTCCGGCTGGTACTGGCCCGACGTGATGTAGAAGACCCCGGTCGGGTCCGTCACCCGCGCCCTCCAGAGGGGCTCCTCCTCGCTGCCGACGTTCACGACATCCGTGAGAACGCCGATTATCAGGACGCGGTTCACGTGGGCGCCGAGCGGTGTGAGGACGTAGTTCGGAGCGTACTCGCCACCGCCGCTCTCCAGCGGCAGGGCCGAGTTGAGCTCGTCCGCGAATATCCTCCAGGCCATCTCCCTCTGCATCATGACATCGCCTCCAGCCTGGAGTACAGCTCGCGTGCCATCCCCTTCGCGTCGACTTCTGCCGGTTTCCACTCCTGCACGATCATCATCAGCCCGAACTCGTCGTTCGAGACGTTACCGCTGACGGTCATCCTCGTCATGAGCACCTTCTCGGCGATCCTGTCCTGGACGACCTGGAAGTCCATCTTCTCGCGGGCCTCGGAAAGCGCATCATCGAGCCCTTTCCCGAGCACCATCTCGGTGAGCCTCCTCGGAAAGATGGCCGTCAGGGCGCCGGTGCCGTCGTCGATTATCCCCTTGATCCTCAGGTCCGGAACCCCCTCGACCCTACCGTGGACCATGCAGACGCCCCGTTGCAGCACCCGGTTGCACTCCGGGCATCGGAATATGAGGCCGGAGCCCCCCTTTATCTCGATCAGCATTCCCGTGACGCTCGCGTCGGGCATGCCGGTCATCTCGACGAGGTCCCCTATCGAGTAGGACTTCGCGCCCGAGAGGAACTCCTCGGGCGGCAACGCGTCCGGCGAGAGGACCTCCACACGGGTATTCTCCCCGATGTTGATCTGCGGCATCCCCTGCCAGATCCTGACGTACGCGTTCTCGAGCCTGACCACAGCACCGGCGCCGACCTCGAGCGGGATCCAGCTCGTGAACGGGAGCCTGGCCGTTTCGTCCGCGAGGGTCCCGCGTACGATGTCCTTCTCGCCGCTCTGCGTCGTGACCCTGTGGGGCGACATCTCCAGTATCCGGACCACCAGGCTGCACGAGGCCTCCTGGGACACGGAAGCCAGGTTGGTCACCTGCCTTACCGGCGCCGCTGTGCGGATGTCGACGCCCTCGAGCTTTCGCACGATCGTGTTCTCGCTGATGTTCAGCCTCAGGTCCCCCTGCCACTCGCGCACGTACGCGTTGTTCACCTCGATAACGTCGCCCTTCTGCAGCCCGTGGTCCTCCCACGCGGTGAAGGGTCTCGTTCCGGTCTCGTCCCCGAGGAGCCCGTAGAACATCCTCACGTCTCCCGCATCCCGCTGTATCATCCTCTCGTTGACGGTCAGGACCTTCGCCCTGAGGGCGACGACCTCGAAGGGACCGAGGTCCTTCAGCTTCCTTTCGGTCGCCGAGAGCCCCCGGACGTCCCCCCCGAACTTGCGGACCAGGGTCCGCCGCGCCTGGGCGGCGCTGAGACCGTAGATGGTCATCGCATCCTCGAGCTCCCTCTCCAGCGTTCCACGGTCGACCTTCGGCAGCATGCGGGCCAGCTCGTCGATCTCCCTCGATCGGTCGTTCTCCATTTGATGAGCCTCCCGTTCGGAGGACCGCGTGGGACCAATAAATATATATCGGCCGGGGGGTGGTGAAACTAGCTTCGAGCGATCGGGCCGCGGCAATCCGTTTCATATCCGGGAACGGTCCGGATGGGATCGGCGGTCCGAGAAATTGGGCCCATGAAAAGGTATTTAAACGGTGGCATTTCTGCGCGAACGGCGGGACAGAACCCCGCCAGCGTCGGTGAGCGCATGACGGGCCCCGGAAAGAACCAGGTGATCGGCACGGACGTCCAGATCGGGGAGGACACGGTGGTATGGCATTTCGTCAACCTCTTCGGCTGCACCATCGGGAGCCACTGCAAGATCGGCTCCTACTGCGAGATCGGCAAGGGAGTCGTCGTGGGCGACTACGTCAAGATCGAGGCCAAGGCCTACATCCCCAGCGGGGTCACGATCGAGGATTACGCTTTCATCGGCCCAGGGGTCATCTTCACGAACGACAGGTACCCGAGGTCCGCGCGCTTCGAGGACGGCGTCCCGTGCCTCATCGGGGAGTTCGACCTCAAGAGGACCGCGGTCCGGAAGGGGGCCTCCATCGGCGCGGGCAGCGTCATCCTGCCCGGCGTCACAATCGGAAAGGGCGCGCTCATCGGCGCCGGCTCGGTGGTCTGCAAGGACGTCCCCGACTACGCCATCGTGACCGGCAGGGCGGGCAAGATCACCGGCGTCGTCCCGGACGAGGACCAGTACCGCGAGAACCTCTGATGTGACGGGGAAGGGCCGGGACCGGGAATCGACCTTGATGATGCTTCGCATCATCCGGGTTTGGAAAAACATCGATGACATGTGCCTTTTCCAAACACCCGGTTCGGTAACGGGTTCGATCTGCAGGTTCGGCCCTTCCCATGAATGTCATATGAATGAGAGAGGGAAGGGCCGGGACCGGGAATCGACCTAGATGATGCTTCGCATCATCAGGCTTCGGAAAAACATCGGGTACAGATGCTTTTTCCGAAGACCCGGCTCAGTACCGGGTTCTGATCGCAGGTAACGGCCCTTCCCATGAATGATATATGAATGAGAGAGGGAAGGG
>JAKEGO010000018.1 GCA_022615805.1 Thermoplasmata archaeon | reverse complement strand
CGTGCCGTTGCGGACCGCTACGGTCACCGGGGCGTAGAATATCCCCTCCGAGTCGGGCAAGATGTCGCCCGACCTGAACGACCACTCCGCCTCGCCGAGCTCCATCTCGCCGTCGCCGTTCGGGTCCCTCGCCGGGAACTTGTAGAGGTAGCCGTCGACGGAACCGTAATAGACGTAGTCGTTGTAGATGGCAGGGCATCCGACCTCCGGCCAGCCGGACACCATGAAGTTCCCCTGGTTCCGGAACCACCACTCGACATCGCCCGTCGTGAGGTTGAGCGCGAAGAACTTGTTGAGCGATGCGACGTAGACGAGACCGTTGTCCAGGTCGACCGCGGGGGACGACTGGACGACGATCCAGTCGAGGGGGGTCTTCCAGATGACCTCGCCGTTCCGGACGTCGACCGCGTAAACGTGGTAGTCGTAAGCCCCGTAGTACGCCACGCCGTCCACGATGGCGGGGGCGTTGACTATCCACAGGCCGGTCTGCTGCGTCCACATCGTCGCGTTGTCCGCGGGGAGCGTCCCGTTGTAGAACCCGGACTTGTTCAACGACCCCTGGAACATTGGCCAGTCCGCCGATGCGGTGGGCACTGCCGCGACCAGGAGGCAAAGCATCAATCCTGCAAGGATATGCGCGTTGTACTTCATCTCATCACCTTTGGCAGGTACAGGGGCAATTAAGCCCATGAACCTATAAAAAACCTATTGTGAGGGACGTAATCGATGCCTTGACCGTCATTCATGCGGGAAAACGGGGAAATGGCGTAAAAGAGCAGCCCTGGGGGGAACTCGGCCTGACCATTCCTTGTCATCGCTGGCACCTCAACCGGCCCCGCCTGTCCCGTCGATCGCCGCCCTGTAGACCTCCGCCGTCGAGGCGGCCACGGAGGTCCACGAGAACCTCCCGACCGCCGTCCGCCTGGCCTGCGCCCCCATCCGCCCGAGGCGGCCGACGTCGGAGAGCGCTTCGGCGAGGGAGGCGGCAAGGGTTTCGATGGTCCGCGCCTCCATCGACGGGTCCCCTGGAGCCTCCGGCCCGGCCAGGAAGCCGTTGACGCCGTGCTCGATGACCTCCGGCGCCGCGCCGACCCTGGTGGCCAGGACCGGCAGGCCCGATGCCATGCCCTCGACCATCACCATGCCGAACCCCTCGTAACGTGAGGGCATCGCGAGGAGGCGGGCGTGGGACAGGAGGGACCGGAGCTCCCGGTCCGGCAGGTGGCCGGCGAACCTCACGCGGCCGCCGACGCCCTCCTTCCGCGCGAGCGCCCTCAGGCGGGACTCCATCTCCCCGCTGCCAACGATGGTGAGGCGGTGGTCCCCGACCTCCGGGGCGGCCCTCGCGAACGCGCGGATGAGGAGGTCGAACCCCTTCCTCTCGTGGAGGCGGCCGACGGCGACGACCTCGGGCATCGACATGTCGCTGACCGAGTGGTCGTCCGGCCAAACGCCGTTCGGTATGACCGATATCTTGCCCGGGGGGACCTCGTACTGCGACACGATGTCGCGCCTATTCTCCTCGCTGACCGCGATCAGACGGCGGGCCTTCCTGGCGACGTACCCCTCCATGACGACCGACACGGAGTCGGTGGCCAGGTGATTGAGTGTCCCTCCGGACGAGGCTGCCGCCCTGAGCTCGCAGACCTGCGTGCCGTGGAGCGTGGCCACGGTGGGGCCGCGGCCCATCAACGCCTGGCCGAAGCCGTACATGCTGTGGACGTGCGTCACGTCGACGTCGAGCCTCCTCGCCCGCCGCGCGGCGAGCAGGCTGAGGCTCACGTACTGGCCCGCGGTGAGGCGCGGGAGCGGGATCGGCCTGACCGTGTGGACCGTGACGTTCTCATGGATGTGGACCTGCTTGCCCTCGATGACGAGATGGACCTCGTGCCCCGCCATCCCGAGGGCCGTGGAGAGGTCCCTCACGTGGCGCTGGATCCCGCCCCTGTCGAAGGGCGGTATGGTCCGGGCGATCATCGCGATCCTCATGTCCAGGAGCCCTCCGTGTCCGTGGTATCGCAGGGCCAGTTCCGATTATAAATGTTTGCGGGACCATCGAAAGCTCCATGGCAGGTGTTCGGGGCGGCCCACCTTACCTTCCCGTCCTCACCCGTGTCATGTGCGTCATCTTCCTTTCGATGGCAGCCCTGGTCCCGATGTCGTGCCTCGCGAAGAACTCGCCCTCGATGCCCGACAGGCCCGACTGCGCGAAGCGCTCCGCGTCCTCGAGGCGGGAGGCGATGCCGAGGATCCCGATGGAGCGCGACCGCGTCGTCAGAACTATGCCGTCGCCGTCGTTCACCGACGCGTAGAACAGGAGGGTGTTGTCCCCCTCCCTGGTGCTGACCCTCAGGGGGGCGTTCTCGAGAGGGGACGTGCCATACCCCTTCGGGACGACGTACTTGCAGACCGTGGCCATCTTCCTGAAACGCTTTGGCGTCAGGCGCCCCTCGACGATCTCGAAGGACGCTCCCAGGAGGGAGTCCTCCAGGAGAGGCAGGACGTTCATCGCCTCCGGGTCGCCGAAACGGACGTTGAACTCGATGACCTTCGGGCCGTAGACCGTCTCCATGAACTGTCCGTAGAGGATGCCCCGGTAATCCCGCCCCTCCCTGGCCATCGCGGCCACCGTGGACTCCATGATCCCCACCGCCCTGTCCACGTCGCCCTTCGGGACGAAGGGGAGGAGGTGGTCCTCCATGGAATAGGATCCCATCCCGCCCGTGTTGGGGCCCCGGTCGCCCTCGTACGCGCGCTTATGGTCCTGGACCAGCGGCATCGGCACGACGCGCTTGCCGTCGACGAAGGCCTGGAGCGTGAACTCCTCGCCCTCCAGGAGCTCCTCGACGACGACGGCGTTCGAACCGCCGATGCCCCGGTCGATGACCTCCTTCGCGTAGGCGGTCGCCTCCGCGCGGGTCGTGAAGTGGTCGCCCCACACCTGGACGCCCTTCCCTCCGGT
>JAKEGO010000155.1 GCA_022615805.1 Thermoplasmata archaeon | reverse complement strand
TCGGAGCGGGAGGGATCCTCATCCTGAACGCGGTCCTGGCGCTCAGCGGACTCATGGTGGGGAACGTGGCCGTGCTCGACGAGAGCCCGGAGCTCTCTGGGCAGCTCTTCGTCGCCGACCTCGTGTTCGGGGGGCTCGCGACGCTGGTGCTCCTCGCTGGGGCGCTGGCTATCATGAGGAGGGCGTGGGGGTTCACGGTCGTCGCCTCGATCATCTCGTTCTTCCTGGCGCTCCTCTTCGGCCTGTTCTGCGGGGTCATCCAGGCATTCGTGGCGGTCGCGGCGATGATTCTGCTGTTCCTGTCCAGGGACGAGTTCAGGCGGGGCCGCGGCTGAGGGACGGCCGTCTCCTCGGGAACCTGACCCTCGCTACGACGACAGCTCGAGTATGAATCCGTAGGCCTCCAGCCCAAGGGCCGTGTCGGAGTCGGACAGCGCCGAGACAGCTCCGTCGATGTCGCCCGACGCGAGCGCCTCCTCGGCCGAGTCCTCCGCCTCCGCGTTCGCCTCGAACGCCCCGGCCTCCCACTCGCCCAGGACCGGCGCGAGCTCGATCCAGGCTGCGAAGGTCCCCTCCCTGAGGAGGCTCGCGGCCTTCCAGACCGTGCCGTCCACGTACACCGAGAGCGCCTCCGCGAGTTCCGCTGGGCGCTGCATCAGCCCGTTGTGCAGCGGGAAGTAGGGCGTGTAGCCGGGGCAGTTGACCGAGGTCCACATGACGGACATGGTCTCCGGGTGCACGGGGTCTATCTCGAACACGCCAGCCGCCACCGTCCTTATGTTGCATATCGAGAAGCCGGGCCACCCGAAGCCCCAGGTGCCCCAGGGCATCTCGGGATGGGCGTCGATGATCTCCTGCGGCTGCGAGCATCCCCAGTCGTCCACATCCCTGGTGAATGTGGTCAGCTCCTGAGCGGTCACGACGTCGCCGCTCCCGTGCAGGAGCTCGTACGCCCGGTCCATCCTCGAGACCGAGGGCACCCAGAAGTAGCCGAATTCGTCGTTCACGACCCAGTCGAAGAACGGGTCGAGGATGTAGTGGTTCGTGTGCACCGCGACGCCGTCCGTGATCCTCACCCATGTGGTGTCCTCACCATCCCCGAAGGAGTAGCAGGACGACACCGCCTCTATGAACGCCGCGGAGTCCTTGTCCGCGACCATGACGCTCGTGCCCCCGTACTTTTCGACCGTGCTCACGAGCTCGATGGACTCGTCCACGTCCGCGCACATCTCGAGCACGTGCCTGTTGAGCGGGTTCTCGTCCCAGCCGCCCTCGAAGTACTCCGGCACCGGCACCCAGTTGTTGCCGTCCGCGAGGCCCTGGTCGTTGATGCCGAAGGAGATGCCCCAGTCGCCCGCGCCCGCGACGGCCATGAATCCGTGCAGGTCGTCGATCGGCTCGACGATGAGCAGGACGTTGGGTGCGTTCGCATCCCTGGTCTTGGACGCCAGGGTGTTTCCGCTCTCCGAGCCTGTGCCTACCGCGACGACGATCGTGCAGCCGTCGTGCGACCGGACGGACGAGCCGAACATGTTCATGGCCATGAGCTCGCCGAAGTCGACGCCCGCGGCCTCGGCCATGGTGCGTATCTCCGTTACCATGTGCTCAGGCATCGACGGCGACAGATCCAGGGCCCTCGCGGCCATGGCGCCCCTGTCCATGCCCTTGGCCCTCGCCTCGTCCCAGAACATACCGAGGTTGTCCCTGATCATCGGTCCGACCGCCTCGCCATAGGCGGTGCCACGCTCCTCGTGCGTCCCTGACAGGACCACGACGGGCATCCCGGCGACCGTCGGGAGGGCGTCATCGCCCTCCGTGCCGGCCGGCACGAACACCGTGAGGCTCAACGCGATCGCGACGCATACCGCCAAAGAAGTGACTGACCCCCTCATCTCGACGTCCCCCCGTCGCGGGACACGCCCGCCCGTCCGGCCGAAGCGCCCGCGCTCTGACACCCTGACCGCGTTGCATGTTAATAATCGGTTGCGGTCGGGGCAGCCCGCCCGCGGCGAGGTCGCGGCGACGAGAGGAGGGAAGCCCTTAAGCCGCCGGGAGCGGTTCGGAGTACGGATACGGCCATGAAGTGCGCGAATTGCGGTTCTGAGAATCCCGAGGGCAAGAAGTTCTGCGGCGACTGCGGCAAGGAGATGGCGGAGGCCCCCCCGGCGGCCGAGGGGGACGCGGGGAGGAAGTGCAGCTCCTGCGGCCGCGCTCTCGATATGGAGACCAACGTCTGCCCCTACTGCGGACGATGGGTCAAGCGCTCCATGTTCGGATGACGGAGCAGCCTTCTATCGGCCGCGATGGCCCCGGCCTCGACCTCAGACAATCTCGACGATGTTCGCCCACGAGTGCGACGACGGTTCGACCAGGCGCATGACGTCAGCCCAGAGATCGCCCCAGGTCCTGTCCGTCGCGTATGTCTTCTCGTACTCGCTGTACCGCGTCCAGTCATCGAACTCCCAGAGGTCGACGAACTCGCCGTACTGCCCGCTGAAGCATCGCGTGAAGAGCCTGTGCGACTTGATCGGCTCGAATCGCTCCGGGTTGTCCCTCATATGGTCCGATATCCTCTTCATGAGCGCGAGGAACTCCTCCCGCTTCTCCTGGCTGACGGAGTATGTACCGACGTTGATGAATACCACTCACTCACCTCCTCCTCGAACCACCATCGAGGTGACGTATCTATGCGGAGCATCGCATACAAGAAGGTTGCGAACGGATGGATTGCCGAATGCCGTCAGGGGACCAGAGAGCGGTGCGGCCCTCAGCCGAACATCGGGTCCCTGGCGCGGCCCTTGTGCAGCGCCGCCCCCTGGTCCGCCGGCTGCGGGCCCTGTGGCTCCCCGCCGGGGCACGGGCCGTCCTCGCAGGGCCCTTCGGGCCCTGGGACGGTGCGCGGCCTCCCCCCGTCGCCGGAGCGCTTCCTGTTGTACCTCTCGAGCTCGTCGAGGACCTGGTCCGCGCCCCAGAAGCCGAAGGTCCCCCTGGCCATGGAGAGCATGTCCAGCATGCCCGCGACATAGGAGTTGCTCGCGACCTCCTCGCCCGGGGACTCCTCGATGCCCTGCCGGTTATCGCGGATGAACCGCCTCGTGCTCACCGCGACCGCCGCCCTCGCCCTGAGGGCGTGGTCCTCCCACGTCTCCGACCTGCGCGCCCTGCTGCGCGACCTCCTGCCCACCCTGCGCGCAGGGACCCCCTGATGACTCTTCCTCGCAGACAACGACGACACTCCTGCAAAGGGTAGAGGACGTGTACGGACATCGCGTTTGGCTGAGATGGTCTCGCCGGAGGTGCGACGAAAGGAAGGGGCGAGCCCGCGGACGGCGCCATGACCCCGGTCCTTCGACGCTTGCACCACAAACCCCTATCCGCTCCGATGCTTCGCCGCCTCAGACCACGCAGATGTGGGTCGAGGAGAGTTGCACATGAGGAGGAAGACACTGGGGATCATAGTGATGGCCGCCGTCGCCGTCGCGGCGATATCGGCCCAGAGCGCTCTGGCGGGGCCGGCCCAGTCCGTGGCCGCCTGCCTGAAGATGGTGCCGGGG
>JAKEGO010000017.1 GCA_022615805.1 Thermoplasmata archaeon | reverse complement strand
GAAGGCCGGATGCGAGATCTGGATACGGCCCTCCGAGAACGACGGGGTCGCCTTCATGGGGGACAGGTTCCGGCTTGATGACAAGGACTCGGACCTACCGTATGGTGTCACCGAGATACCTGGCATTTAACGCCTAAAAGACGATCCCACGACGGTCAGGGCACCGTCCGCATCTGCACAGAGGTGGATGAAGACATCAGGCTTAAATATCTCGGTTCGGAATGAGCGTTGAGACCATGAAAGCCCTGGCCGTCCTTGTGTTCATGCTGCTCGTCGGAGGCCTCGTACCACCGGGACGCCTGGAGGCGCGGGCCGGCGAGGCCGACGTGTTCGTCATCGATCCCGACCTCCGCGAGGTGCTCCTCGATCTCGATGACGGCGGCGCCATCGAGGTCATCGTCCATTTCGACTCCTTCGCCGTTCGCGCGGGGGCGCTTGCCGACGCGGAGGCGCGGGGAGACGAGGTCCTTGGGAACCTGAATGCACTGCCGGTGACGCTCATCCGCACCGACCTCGCGGGGACCCTCGATCTCTCGCAGGACCCGCGGGTGTCGTGGATGGAGCACAATTCCGGGATCACCTACGACCTCGAGATGTCCGCGGGGGTCATCGGCGCCATCGACGTCTGGAACCGCGTCCCGATCTACGAGGATGGCCCGGACACGGCGCTGAACACGCTCTCGATGCTCCGGGGGATCGATGGGAGGGACGTCACCGTCGCCATCGTGGACACAGGAGTCGACGCGGGGCACCCGGACCTCGACTACGGCGAGAAGGTCGTCAGGAACCTTCACAAGAACGGCCCCGGGGACTCCGACCCGTGGATCGAGGCCGAGAACTGCGACACCTCCTATGGCCACGGGACCCACTGCGCGGGCATCGTGGGCGGGAACGGCGACGCCTCCGGGGGCCAGCGGAAGGGCGTGGCGCCGGGCGCGACCCTCATCGGCGTCGGCGGGGACTGGACCCCTGTCGTCTGGGCCGTTCTGGAGGGGCTCGAGTGGGTCTACGAGAACTCGAGGCCGGGGAACAACCCGGACAACATCAGGGTCGTCAGCAACTCCTGGGGCGGCGCGGGGGCCGAGTACGATCCGGAGAGCGCGGTCAGCCAGATGGCCGAGAAGCTCACGTACGAGAACAACGTCGTCGTCGTGTTCGCCGCGGGGAACGCCGGCGATACGGACCACGACGGGAGCACGATCACCACGAGTTCACAGAGCAACACCCCGTCGGTGATCGGCGTGGCCGCATCGGAGCGCGACGGCTCCGGGATCGCCGTCTTCAGCAGCCGGGGGCAGAAAGGGCTCCTCGCCACCTACCCGGACGTCGCCGCCCCGGGCGTCGACATCTGGGCAACGACGCCGAGGGGGACGTGGCTCGACATCTTCCAGAGGACGGACGAGGACCTCTACTACATGGCGATTTCGGGGACGAGCATGGCGACCCCGCACGTCTCAGGACTCGTCGCGTTGATGTGGCAAGCATGCCCATCGATGAACGTCTCGGAGCACCGCGAGGACTTCTCGGAAGGGGGCAACTTCACCGTGGACGAGTGGAACTCGATGGACACCACCCTCATCCACGAGGCGGAGTACATCCTCAAGATGACCGCCGACTACATCGAGCCCACGGACGAGGCCGAATCCGACGACGTCGCCGCGAACGGCGTGCCCTTCCAGTTCGACGACGGGACCAACGGCCGCAGGCTCGACTACGCGCAGGGGTACGGCCTGGTGAACGCGACGAAGGCGGTCGGCGTCTGCCTTGCCCTCCATCGCCTGAGGACGGCGGACTGGAACGGTGACGGCCGTGCCGACGATCCGCACGCCTCCGTCGAGACCGCCCTGGCCGTCTACGAGGGGATGATAAGGGCCGGGGAGGTCCGCGAAGAGGCCGACGCCGTGACGACGACGTGGCGCGGCGAATGGGCGCACTTCACGAACTCCACCGGCAACCCGACCGGAGGGGCGACATATGACACGGACCAGTCCCACCGCGTCAGGGTCCCCGAGGGCGCATCGAGCATGGAGGTCACCCTCCACTGGGAGCCCGTGGACGCTCACGCTCTGACGGCGGGCACGATCGATGTCTGGATGGACATCGACGGCGACGGCGGGAACGACCTGACGTCCGATCCGCTCGACCTTGACGGCTCCAAGACCTACGAGGTGGACGTCGACGGCGGGGAGGAGGCATACTTCAAGGTCGAGGGTCAGGCCGCCAAGGTCTTCCTGGACAATCCGGACGACGAGTTCCCTGAGCCCAGGATGGCTTACACCATAAGCGTGCTGTTCCACGTGGAGCCAGGTACCATCGTCTGGGCGGACCCCTCCTACATCACGTCGCCGTACGCGCTCGAGGACACCGGCGGCGCGACGTCCGACGCGGTCCTGAGGACGAAGGTCTACGACGTCGGGGCCATCGAGCCATCCTCGGAGGACGATGAAGACTTTACCGGCACCCTCATCACGCTCATCGTGCTCGCACTTATCGCCTGCACGATGGGCGGCTCCCTCCTGCTCGGCCTCCGCATGGGGAGGACGCTGCCGAAAAAACGCTGATCGACGCGCGGGGTGGGCTGGTCCGCCACCGGTCCGAGACGTCATTATTCACACGGTTCAATGTGTACCAAAGGCGCGACGGGCCGCGCGGAGGAGGGAGGTCGTGAAGGACATACGCCGCTTCGCCATCGCCGCGCCGACGTCCGGGGAACTGCCAAGGAGTCAAAGGGTCCCCAGCCAGGACGGTGCGGACATCTGCCCATCGAGAATGGTGCGAATATGCAGAAAATGCGCTATTTACCGGCATATAACCACGGTTTCCGGGTGGTAACCCCGGCCTTTTTAAATACGCGATCGGCGGATGGACTCTTGCATCGGAAGAGGATGCAGAGGTGTTGACATGGAAGGCGAGATGTATCCGCT
>JAKEGO010000154.1 GCA_022615805.1 Thermoplasmata archaeon | reverse complement strand
CCACGCCGATGAGGAAGGGGGCGCCGAGAACGTAACGGCCCTTCGTGTAGGGGGAGTGCGACTGGGAAGCCCCGGCGAGGCTGACCGTGAAGTAGATGGCGACGGCCGCCAGCAGAACGAGAAACGGGTACAAGCCGAACGGGGCTGGCAGGAAGTACCCCATCGCTGCCAATGAGAAGAGGATGGCGAGCGCGAACAGGCCCAGGGTCGGCGCGATGTGCAGTTTTCTCCTGAGGGCGGGGTACCGGGCGTTCGCCATCGCGCGGCCCCACCCGTACCTGTATATCTGCCTGGCGAAACCCTTCAGCGTCGGCCTCCTCTTATGGTAGACGATCGCGCCGGGATCGAAGAATATCCTGTGGCCCCGCTCCGTGATCCGGTGGTCGAGGGCGAGGTCCTCCGCCGTTGGAAGGTCCTCGTCGAAGCCCCCGGCGTCCTCGATGACCTCGCGGCGGTAGGCGGCATTGCATCCCGGGTTGTGATATATCGGGGTGATCTTCATGGGGATCTTGCCGTATCGGGTGTCGCCCGTCATCACCTTCGAGCCGTAGGTCACGTCTGCCGCCTTCCCGAGGTAGTTGTCCGTCTTTGGAGCGATGTTCGGGCCCCCGACGCTCGCCACCACCGGGTCGGAGAAGTGCTGCACGAGGTTCTCGAGCCAGTCTGGCCTCGGCAACGTGTCGGCGTCGGTGAAGACGATGATGTCGGCGTCCGTGGCCGCGAGGCCGGTGTTCGCGGCGTGCCCGCGCGTCTTTCCCTCGTCGTAGACGACCCTGGCGCCGTTCTCGATCGCGACCCTGTCCGTCCCGTCCTTGGAGCGCCCGTCGACGATCAGCACCTCGAAGTCCCTGAAGGTCTGCGCATTGAGCGCCCTGAAGCAGTCCCCAAGGTCGGCGGCGCAGTTGAGTGTGGGGATCAGGACGACGACCTTCATGCATGAGCAGTGGGAAGTGCGGTATAAAAAGGTTGACAGGTTGCGTTCGTTCCCTCCATGGCGCGGCGTTCGTTACGTTTAAGCCGCCGGCGGACGTATCGACGGGCATGCAGCCCCCCGGTGGACCGACCTCGAAGATCCCTGGGAAGGCCGTCCTGGCGGTCCTCGTCGCCGCCGCGCTCATCGTCGCGACGATATACGCATGGCCGGGGGAGGAAGACGACGATGGCGGTGGCGGCGACGGCGGTTGGGACACACCCTTCGACGATGAGTTCGGGAACGTCAGGGTGACCGTCGACTGGAGCGGGCCATCGGACCGCAACACCAACGAGCCGTACATCGCGATCGACCCGACCGACCCTCTCCACATGGTAGCCGGAGGCAACGACTATTCGACCTTCAGGGGGGACGTATGGGTCGGATACTACTGGACCTTCGACGGCGGGAAGAGCTGGAACAGGTCGATGATACCCGGGTGGGACGGCGACATCAGCCCGAACGGGATCCTCAGCCCCCTCAGGCCCTACAGTCTGACCGGCGGGTGCGGCGATCCGGTGGTCGCCTTCGGACCAGGCGGCGAGGTCTACATGGCCGGCATAGCATTCCAGCGAACGATGGTCGGCCCGAACAACATCTGGGTGGCGCGCTCGGACGACGGCGGGGTCACCTTCCCGGCGACCCAGATCTTCACCGACATCGTCATAGGAGAGGGCGCCATCGTCTTCAACGACAAGGAGTGGATCGCCGTCGATCCGGACAGCGGGGACGTATACGTGACGTGGTCCCTCTTCACGGGCCTCAGCACCGCCCAGATAGCGTTCACCAAGTCGACCAACGGGGGCCAGACCTGGTCGGAATACAAGTTCCTCTCGGAAACCCTCAACATGGAGATCGGCGTCCAGGGATCCCAGGTGGACGTCGACGACGACGGGAACGTCCACGTGTCGTGGGTCGATTTCGACACCGGCAAGCTGAGGTACACGAGGTCGGACGACGGCGGGTCCTCGTTCTCCGCGCCCATCGACGTCTGCGAGGTCCAGCCCATCGCGTACGCACCGAACAACGGGACCTACAGGACGCCGACGCTTCCATCGATGAAGGTGGACAGGTCCGGCACCGAGAGCGACGGGACCATCTACGTGACCTGGAACGACCAGAGGGACAGCGGCGCCGACGTGTACATGGTCGTCAGCAGGGACAACGGCAGGACGTGGGAGGACGAGTTCCGCGTCAACCAGGACACCGCGAGCGTCGAGAGGGACCAGTTCTTCCCCACCCTCACGATCGCCCCGGACGGCAAGGTCATCGTCGCCTACTACGATCGCCGGGAGGACCCGCACAACACCTTGCTCGACATGTACATGAGCGCGTCGAGCGACGGGGGCCGGAACTTCACTGACTTCAGGA
The DNA here is from genome assembly GCA_022615805.1 of Thermoplasmata archaeon. Taxonomy (GTDB): domain Archaea; phylum Thermoplasmatota; class JAKEGO01; order JAKEGO01; family JAKEGO01; genus JAKEGO01. The sequence goes on along the minus strand of JAKEGO010000154.1, from coordinate 20,321 downwards.
TCACGACCGCGTCATTCGACGGCAACGCCGGCGGTGGCTCTCCCCTCGGGTCCCTGACGAACGGCAGCGCCTTCATCGGCGATTACATCGGCGCCTGCTCGAACGAGGAGCACGCGTACGCCATCTGGTGCGACACCCGGAACGGCGACGCGTCGCAGCCGGACTCCCGGGACAGCGACCTCTACGTCGCGAGGATGGTGCTGGAGAGGCTGGACGCTGACTGAGTGCCGTTCGCGGGCGTCAGACCTTCTGGAGGACCTCGCCCAGGTCCGCGACCATCGCGTCCACGGTCTCCTCCCTCGCGTGCGGCATCACAACGATCCGCACGGCCCTCGGATGCGTCGCCCTCGACAGACACCAACCCTTCTCCTTCATCGCCGCCACGACCGCGCCGGGGCGCTCGTGGTGGAACGCGACGATGTTCATCGGCGGCGGGTCCAGGACCAGTTCCGCACCGGCGCCGCGCACGCCGTCGGCGACCCTTTCCGTCAGGGACATGCAGCGCTCGACCACACGCGTGTAACCCTCCCTTCCGAGGTGGGACATCACCGCCCATGAAGCGGCCACTGCGGCGGAGCACCTTGTGCCGGACAGGGACCGCTGGTCCTTGACGGTCAGGTAGGGCGCCTCGACGGTTATCAGCTCCGCGCCCTGCTCCTCGCGGAAGAGGATGGCGCCAGAGGGCACGGTGGATAGGCCCATCTTGTGAGGATCGGTGCTGACGCTGAAGACCCCGTCCACGGAGAAGTCGAACGGTGGCACGTCGTGACCCATGCGCCGCAGGAAGGGGAGGACCATCCCGCCGAAGGCGGCGTCGACGTGGAGGAACGCCCTGCCGTCGACGGCCTCCGCCAGATCGGCTATCGGATCGACGACGCCGAGCTCGGTCGTCCCGGCGACCCCCACGACCGCGAGAGTGTCTCCGTCGATCTCCCTGGCCACGGCGTCGACGTCGATGCGGAAGGACGCGTCCTGGCCGACGACCACCGGCTCCAGCCCGAGGAGGTCCACCGCCTTTCCGAAGGAGAAGTGCGCCGTCTGCCCGTAGATGACCTTCCTCCTCCTGGTCAGGTTCCTCGCGATCCACAGGGCGGTGATGTTCGCCTCGGTCCCGCCCGAGACGACGTGGCCGAACGCGGTCGGATGGGAGAGCAGCTCGCCCAACCATCGTATGACGTCGCGTTCCAGGTCGGCCGTCCCGGGGTAAAGGCCGGGGTTGCCGAGGTTGGCCTCGATGAAGAGGGCGTGGGCCTCGATGGCGAGAGGATGGGGCGCGGTGCACATGGAACCGAACACGCGACCGTCGGAGAAGTGGCTGTCCCGGGCGTGATGGGCCTCGAGGAGGCGGCGGACCTCTCCCGCCGGCAGGCCTCTCTCCCTCAGGGGACTACCCCCTACCTATTCCTCTCCTCGAGGAACCTCTTGATGGCCACGCTGGCGAAGATCAGGTACCTGGGGTCGTCCTCGAACTCGTAGAACTTGAGGTCGAGCCCCGTTATCTTCCCGCCCTTCCCCGTGCCCATTATCGCGCCTGCGAGGGGAGTGTGCGCCTTGGGGTGGATGAAGAGGGCTTCGTACTCGTCGTCCTTCATCGTGATGGCGACGAGCGCCACGTTGTGGCCAGTCGAGTTCGAGATGCGCATGCTCATCTGGGAGGGGTAATCTATCCTCCCGAATATGTTACCGTCGGCTCCGAGGAGGTCGGTGTATGTCCACCTGTGCCCGTGCCGGGTCCCGCCGATGGGGTCCCCTTCAGGGTTGAAGAACTTCGCGTCGACGAAGAGCGTCGAGAAGTAGGGCGGAATCTCGACGTAGCCGAGGAGCTGGTCGTTGTACTGGATGGCGAACCTGCCCTCGACAATCGCGCCGTAGTCGATCCCGACCGTCCTGGTGGGCTTGAACACCTTCCCCTCTGCGATGAAGTCGCTCTTGAGCTCGTTCTCGATCGTGCCGAAGGTCACGGCCTTCAGGTTGGCGACGATGCTCGGTGTCTTGATCTGGATGACCCCGCCGCCGCCCTCTGCGGTGATGCGGAATCCCTCGACCGACTTCCGGGTTATGTCGAGGATCTTTCCGGGCCCGTCGACGCTCTCGACGAAGAACATGATGCGACGGTTGGTCATGACCAGCACGCCCTTCTTCTCCTCGGGCAGCGTTGGCTCTATTGTTATCCTCCCGCCTTCCTGGTGGATTATCTTCTCACCGATTCCAAGGTGGTCCGTCAGCTTCCTCATCCGACCACAACTCCGGGCCCGTTATACGTGAACAACCTATTAAAATGTATTCCAGAGGGGGCATCTGGACGGCCGCCGCGCAATGGAGGTGCCGATGCCGTCGTCCGCCTCACGGACGCGGGCTGTTACCGGGGTGGAAATGCCTCCGCGGAGACCGCTCACGCCTGGATGAGCTCGAGGTACTCGACCTCGATCGTCAGCGTGTAGTCGTTGCCGGGGTCTGTGATGCCGACGGAAGGTCCTATAATGGGCCAGTAATCCCCGGCATCGTCGAGCGTGACCGTGATGTTGAAGTCGCCCACGGGCTCCTGGTTCTCGGCGTAAGCGAACTCGATCTCGATGGTGGCTGACTGGCCGTTGTCGTTCGTGGCCGTCTCGCTCTGCGACTCGCCCTCCGGGTCCGTCACCGTCAGGGTGAAGGTGTCCCCGTAGTTGGTCAGCAGTGGCTCGTAGCTATCCTCGCCCTCCTCGTCCCAGTAGAGGGTGGCGCGCAGCAACGTGTACAGGCCCGATTTATTGACCTCGTACTCGTGGGTCCCCAGCTCGTCGAGGTGGTCATCGTAGGTCGTGGTCTCGTTCTTCAAGCCGCCAGGTTCGGGTGGCTTCGGGCCGTCGTCCCCGTCGTAGTAATCGGCATTGGCCGCCTCGATGGCGAAAACGATGTAAACGGCGGACACGATCGCGATCGCGCCGAAGAACGAGATGGGCTTCTGGTACTTCTTGATGACGGCTTCGATCTTCATCGACGGTCCCTATGCCTGGTATCGTCTTATAGTTTTCTGTGGAACGTGTCATCCAACGTGGCGCGGAGGTGGACGACCTTCGCACTGCGGCGCACCGCGCGTTCGAGCGGCGCAGTGTCCGGGTCGTGTCCGGGGGACGGACGTCGATGCGATAGGAGACGACGGGTCCGCTCTCCGTCGGCCACCGATCGGCAGCACGGTGGAATGAGGGGTACCAAGGAGAGCGGATCGCGATGTAAACGCCAATAGGCGCCGGAAATCGTCGATGCAACGGCGAAATCAGCGGTTCCCCATGGTCCCTGGACGCCCGTCCCAGCACGACCAAAATTATATAAGGCCCCAGTGACATACACCAATCACATCAGTGTAGAGGAGGCTCTACGATGAGGCAATTCAAGAAACTGTGGATGGACCAGGAGGCTGTGTCACCTGTCATCGCCGTCATCCTGATGGTGGCGATAACGGTCGTCCTCGCGGCAGTGCTCTATTTGTGGGCTCAGAGCTTCATACCCACGGGGAAGAGCACCCCCACGGCGACCATGACGACCTCCATGGATGATGGCAACTATGTGCTGACGGTGGCGGACATCGGTACCTCGGCGGCTGGGAGCAGCGTCGAGTACTTCGTCCTGACCAGCTCCTTCCAGACAGTCGAGAGGGGCGAACTGGACGATGTCTACAACAAAGTCCTCCGGAACCCCATCGACGGGAGCATTCTCGCGAACGTCAGCTGGCGTGACTCGAACCAGGACGACAAGCTGAGCGCGAACGACGTCATCATCCTGCTGGGTGAGGACAACGATGAGTGGAACGATCAAGACGTGGAACCCGGTATGATCCAGGCGGGCTACATCTTCAGGCTCACCTTCGGCCCCACCGGAAAGACGATCGTCCAGGTAGAACTCACCTGATGACGCGGGGCGCCGGTCGGACCGGAAAGCCTGCATCGTAGGCCCAGAAAGAGAAGGAATGGGCGGGGGCGCTCCCGCCCATCTGTACTTTTTGATAAAAGGGGATTCCCCATATTGCTTCAAGCCCTGTATTTAACGGTGAAAAAGCGCTCCAATAGGGCTTTTTACCGAGTGAGATCGATTCCATTTGTTCTAAAAGGCACGAGGTAAAAAGCCCTGGGAAAAACGGACCATTAGGCCTTTTTACCGAGTACCATCAATTCCATCCGTTCCAGATGGGACGAGGTAAAAAGCCCTGGGAAAAACGGACCATCCTTAGTTCACAAGATATGGGGGCCGGATGGGCCTGCACTGATCGCTGCGTCCTTGACTAAAGGGGTTGAGCCTTGTTCCCCGATGAGTTCAGTGACCATCGATAGGATTCCCAGGCCAATGACGCATCGATGAGAAGAAACGACGATAAGGGGTCGTTGGTCCCAAACGCGGAACGGCGGGTGGGTTTGCACTGATCGCTGAATCCTTGATCAAAGGGGTTGAGCCTTGTTCCCGGATGAGTTCAGTGAACACCGATGTAATTCCCAGGCCAATGACGCGTCGATGGGAAGAAACGACGATGAGGGGTCGTTGGTCCTAAGAGCGGAACGGCGGTCTGGCTTGCGATGATCGCTGCATCCTGGACTCGATGGGTATCGCCCTGTCCTTCGATGAGGAACGCGACCAACGATCCGATCCCCAGGCCAATGGACGAGCGGCTTGAAGGACACATCGAAGGTCGACTTGTTCCGATCGACGGCTCGATCCGCCACAGCCCCGCCCGATCGCTCCCTCTGGCTCCGATCAACCCAGGAAGGCCAGGCCGACGGCCAGGGCGCCAGAGGCCGCGTAGAGCAGTAGCAGGGTCCTGACGAGCCGGGCCTCGGTCATCGGCCTCCTGCTGAGGATCAGATAGGCCAGGGTGTATCGCTCCGCGCCTTTGGGGGGAGAGAGGGTGCCGTCGCGCCCGACAACCGGATTCATGCAGGCGTCGCGGCGTTCGATGCGTTTGGCCGAGTAGTACACCGTCGCCGCCATCTCGTAGAACGCCGGGAGGATGCATATGATGCCATAGAACTGAATGTTCCCCAGGATGACCGCGGCGCCGATGACCGCGCCCATCCCGAGGGTCCCGGTGTCGCCGACGAACGTGCGGGCCGGGACGCGGTTGAAGGTATAGAGGGCCAGCGCGGAACCCGTGAGGGATATCAGGATTATCGCGGTCTGCTCGGTGAGCACGGTTTCCGAGGGGTGACGGCCCTCTAGCACCAGCGCGGTGATTGCCATGAAAAGCGATATCACCACCACCTCGCCGCTCTCGAGGCCGTTATACCCTGCGGACAGGTTGATCGCATTGGCGGCGCCCGTGATCCCGAGGGGGACGATGACCAGCCAGTAGAACAGGTACACGATGAAGACGTCGTTGAAGAATATCGAGTTGCCGAAGGGGAGGAGGACCTCCGGGGCCGTGGCGTTGTGTGCGATGATGAGGGGGAGGCTGGCGAATATGACCAGCGTCGCCTTCTCTCGCCGTCTGAGCACGGAGATGTCGTCGAAGATGCCGATCGTGGACGCGACGAAGAACACGCCGATGACCGCGAGCACGGGAACCTCGTACTCCTCGCCGATGAGCTTCCGGATCCCCACCGTGACCGTCAGCGTGATGGTGAAGCCGAACACGACCGCGATCCCGCCCATCTCGGGGACATCCGGCCGCCGGCGCTTGTTCACGTCCTCGCCCACCATGCCAGCGTCGCGCATCTTCCGCATGACCCATGGTATGGTGAGATACGTGATCGAGAATGAGAGTACAAGGACCATCACGAGCGCTCTATGGAGGTCCTCCAGACCCATTTCCGGGTATCCCATCGACCCACCTGTGGCACTCGAATCGACGGTGAGGTATATAATAACCCCTCATCCGGGCGGACCGGGTGACGGCCATCGGACCGCTTCGTGACCGGCGGCCTGGAGCGCTGTTCCACGCGATGCAATAAACCTGAAGGAGGTGCCCCGCGAGCGCCGGATCAGGACGACCGGTGCGCGTGGAAGACGAGGAGATCGGGCGGATCGGCTAGCTCGCGCGTCTTGTCGAGGGCCATCCCAACGCCGTGGCTCCCGATGCCGGTCCTGTCGTATGCCATGTGGAGCCAGTAATCGTGGCTCCTGTCCTCCGTGTGGTCCTGGAAGAGGGTCATCGACTCGTTGTAGAAGTCGGTCAGCGGGATCCTGTGACGGCTCCACTCCACCCCATCGTCCCTGGGGTCGGACCTGTCGTCGATCATCATGTCGAGAGGGTAGATGTAGGCGAAGAGAACGTAGCCGTTGTCGTGGTGCACGGCGCAGGCGAGAGCTCCCGCGAAGGGCTCCTCGGGTGCAAGGGGTTCGTTGACGGAGTCCACGTTCCTGACCCGGACCACCGGCGATGCTTTCCCGGCATATCCGAGGACCTGCGTCCTGAAATGGGCCATCGACCTTCGTCCGGCGTTGGACCAGGTGTCCGTGATGCCTATGGTGGAGCAGTTACCGTAGAAGCTCCACCGCCGCGTCAGCGTGCCGTGCGTCGTCTCGACGACGGCGTACACCGAACTGTTGTAGACGATATCCCAGGAGGACCACCCTATGCGCTCCCCGGTCTGCACGTCGTTCTCGCGGAAGCTCCATGCGGGGGAACCGGTCCCCAGGCTCTCGGAGGAGTTCGTCGTGTAGTTCCGGTACAGTTCGATGTGACTCCCGTTCCACAGTTCGAGGGACAGAAGGGCGTTCCGGACCCATCCATCCGTGGTGACCACGAGGTCCCCATCCGGCGACAGGTCGGCACCGTTGCCGAGCACGTCGAAGTATATGTAATAATAACGGTACGTGTTCGGGTGCATCACGCCGTCGGCGACCCAGATGACCTCGCCTGAACGGATGTCGCCGCGGTATGCGTGGGGGACGATCTTCTTTAACGGGTTAAAGTGGACCTCCGGCCTGGTGTCCTTGTAATGCTGCACGACCGCGATCGTGTCGGGGTCGAAGGCCCCGGTCGCGCCGAGGCGCTGGAGCTCGCCCCAGAAGTCCACCTCGACGTGCACGGGGAAGTTCTCCCGCGCCACCGCCCCGCACCTGACGGCCACTGGGAGCCTGTAATGGAATGCGCCGAGGGCGGATGGCCAGGGGTCCGAGAGCGCGTTGACGACGTGGAGCACGTAGGGGGTGGTCATCCTGCTCACGCCGTCATCGACGGTCACGCTCGTGTTGATGTGGATGCGGTGGGTGTCCATGCTGTCGGTGCCGTTCTGGTGCCTCTCGTACGTCGTGTTCGTCATGTCGAGCGAGTATCGGATCCCGTTCAGCAGGAGGGTCTCCGCGATACAGTCGACCGTGGCGACAACGGCGTCCTGGGTGACGGTGGACCACGGGCCCCGGCGGACGCGCTCGGAGTTGAGGTCCCACTCGATGCCGTCCCGGAGGACGTCGGGATTCCCGGAAAGGTCATTGGTCCCGGTGCTCGTGTAGGACATGCTCTTCTTGATGTAGTTGAGGTAGACCGCGTTGGACCCGACGGCGAGGAGGGTGAATGCGAGGAGCACCCCCATCGCGATGATGAGCTGGGCCCTGTCGTCCCTCATCGCAACTCCCTCCACACGAGGACCTGGACCGCGAGGACCGTCCCTCCGACATCGTTCTCGAACGGGTTCTGCCGGAGGCAGACGAGCCGATGGGCGACGATCGCATCGCCGAGGGGCGTGGCGACGGGCCCGAGGGGGAGGGTCGCGGTGGCATTGGAGAGGTAGAGGTTGAAGGAGTATTCCGTGGGGATCAGGGCTGTGAGGTTCTCCCGGAGGAGGTCGACGTCCCCGTTGGTAAGGTGCATGGTCAGCACGTTGTCGTACCTCTGCGACGGGTCCGAGGCCGGTTGCTTCGAGAGGACGTTGAGGGCGTCCTCGCCCACGAGCCGGATGTCGGTGAGGTCGATCTCCTCGACGTCGGTCGGAACGTGGGCCGCGATGAGCGCCTGGATGGCCGAGATCACGAGCATCGCTGCGGTGACGACCTCCATGACGTGGACCTGGGCCCTCTCGTCCTTGCGGAGTGCGCCCGCCCTGCAGGGGCGCCGGCCCCCGTTCATCCCGACCGCGTCCGCCACATCCTGGCCTCCTTCAGCCGATCAATCCGGGGAACACGATGAACTTGAAGGCGACCCAGGTCAGCATCGTCATGATGACGGCGTGCTTGAACCCCGCGGGCATGTTCCCCTCCGACATCACGCCGCCCATTATCCCGTTCCCCATCGCCTGTATCAGGGTCGAGGTCCAGTAAATGAAGTCGATCTGCCACGGGTCGATGTCCTTGATCACGATGCTACCAATGCCGCCTCCCCCCCCGGAGTCCCCGGACGACACGTTGGACTCCGCGATGGCCGGGAGGAAGATGGCGGAGATGATGACGATGACCGCGAGATAGACGCAGAAGGCGACGTAGATGACGATGTTGTACATCCCGAGCTCCCTCCTCCTGTCGTCCTTGAGGAAACGGATCTCCCGGGCGTCGGCGGCCGCGGTGAGGAGGATGTCGGAGATCTTGCCGCCGGCCTTGTTGGCCTCGCCGACCATCATGACGGTCCTCTCCACGAGAGGCGTGTGGACGCGGTCCGCGAAGAGGCGGAGGACATCCTCGAAGGCGATGCCCCAGGAGATCTGCGTGGCCATTATCCTTACGTCCCTGTTGAGTGCCCCGTACTCGCCTCTGGAGATCGTGTCGATGGCGGTCGTCATGCTCAGGCCGCCCTTCCAGTACTCGGCGAGGTCCTTGATGAAGTCCGGGAACTTGTCCTCTACCCGGTCCAGCCTCCTGGCCTTCACTCCCTCATAGATGCCGAACGGGAAGAAGAACATGATGACGGTGAGTGGCAGATAATCCATCCAGTTGATGTAGATGGTCGGAACCTCGACGTACTCCCACTCGGTGCCCTCGTTCTCGGGGTTCGCCGCGGAGTCGGCTTCCTCTTCGATCGTGGACGGATTGATGTCCTCCTTCACCCTCTTGAAGCCGCCGAGGGGGATGGTGAACCTGCCGTCGCAGATGACGGCGGCGTCATCGGTCAGGTCGTCCCTGTCCTGGTCCTCGGGCATCGTCCTCATGTCGCTGGTGTAGTCCATGATGAACATGTAGAAGAAGAGCATGGCCACGACGGCAGAGACCGCGAGTATGTAGTATCCGGTGTAGTCCTTCTGTCCGTGGGGACGGAGGCGTGCGACCCTCACGCGCCTCTTCTTCATTCCGGGGATGGATTCATTCGTTGCGGCCATCGTCACACCTTCGGCGTCGCGAGCTTTACGAACGTAATGTACGCGAAGTGGACCACGGGCATCGCGATCCAGGAGAAGAGGTACATGATCTGGTCGGTCGCGGAGTACCCGGCACCGCTGATCCAGAAGGTGATCGTCAGGATGATCATCAGGAACATCGGCATCGCCACGGCGACGATGACGTAGCTCTCGGCCATGAAGGCCAGGGTGTCGAGGAAGGTCTTCTGCTCCCTGCGGTTGGCTATCATGTAGTACTCGCCGCGGTTCAGGAAGTAGAGCTTCAGGTCGCCGCCGGAGGTCAGGGTGCCGACGATGCCCTGCAGGAACTCCTGGTACTTCGTCGAGGGGGACCTCTTGACCGAGCGCTTGAGCGCGGTGAGGAGGTCGACGCCGAGCAGCGTCATGTCGCGGTACGTCCACTTGGCCTCGTTGGCTATCTCACCGTAGATGTTCTTCTGGGAGGACAGCGACCTGAAGATCTTCTGCGGCGTGGCGTTGGCGGCCGCCATCGCGGCGACGAAGTTAGCGGCGTATGGGAGGTAGGTGTCGATCTCCTTGGCCCTGCGCTTCACATTCGACCTGGGCCAACTGCGGAACATCACATAGACGATCGCCGGAGATGCGAGGACGACGAGGGCGGGCAGGAACTGGCCGAAGAGAAAAATGGGCGGCCCCGGGGAGGGGAAGAGGAGTGGAGCGAACAGGAACTGCAGGAAGACGTATACGCCAAGCGCGATGAAGACCGTCATCAGCATCGACATGTAGAACATCGCGATGAAGACCTCTGCGAGCATCGGCAGATGCGCCTTCTCGATCTGCTCCCGGAGCTTGTAGTTGCGCTGGGCCGCGCGGCGTGCGGAGTTGTAGAACGCCTGGTACGATATCCGCTGGAAGGGGGTCAGTATCTCATCCATGGCTCAGCCCCACTGCACCTCTTCTTTCACGCCGGCGGGGAGGGACGCGATCGGCTCCTCGAAGCCCTCCCCGAGGGTCTCCGCCTCCGGCGCGCCAGCGATCTCCTCCTTCTTCCTGGTCGTCGGCCGCTCGATGCCGAGCCTCCGCAGGACCTCGTCTGGATTAACGTAGTACTCGTTGATTATGCCCGAGACCTCCCTGTAATCGTTGATGTCGCGCTCGACGAGCCACTCAAGGATGCGCTGGCGGGTCTTGAGCTCGACGGTCAGCTGTTCCTTGTCGAGGTTGGCGAGGACCATTATGTTCTCCAGCACATAGCTCTTGCCGAAGAACTCGTACTCGTCCTCGGCGGGATTCCACCTGAACGCCTCGTTCGTAAGGAGCTCGCCTGTGTGGGGGTCCAGCCCGATGATCTCGACCATCTGCTTGCATCTCCTGACGCGCTTCCCCTTGATGCGGGTCTGGATCTGGATGGAGCAGGCGTCGAGCGACGGGAGCATGACGCGCGGGATGTCGATCGGCTTGTTCTCGAGGCGGTGGATCAGGCTCGGGACCGAGTCGGCGTGGACCGTCGAATAGGTCGTGTGGCCGGTCGCCATCGCCTGGAACAGCACGTAGGCCTCGGCGCCGCGGATCTCACCCACGATGATGTACTCGGGCCTCTGCCTGAGGGCGGCCTTCAAGAGGTCGTACATGTTGATCTCGCCGGTGACCTTGCCCGAGGCGGAAGCCTCGCCGCCGAAGCCGACGCGCGTGCAGCCTGGGACCCAGTTCGGGTGCGGGAGGTTGACCTCGCGGGTCTCCTCGATGGAGACGATCTTGACCTGGTGCGGTATGAAGAGCGATGTCGCGTTGAGGCTGGTCGTTTTCCCGGAAGCAGTGCCGCCGACGAAGAGTATGGACATGCCGTATTGCACGGCCATCCACGTGTATGCCATGAGCAGCGGCGAGAACGTCTTGAACTTGATGAGGTCGGTGGGGGTGAACGGCTCCTCCCTGAACTTGCGGATGGTGTACGTGCTGCCGCGCGTCGAGATGTCCTTCCCCAGGGTCATGACGACACGGGAGCCGTCCATCAGCGTCGCGTCGAGCAGCGGCTCGGCGACGGATATGTGCTTCCCGCAGCGCTGGGCCAGGCGAATGATGTACGACTCGAGCTCGAACTCGTCCGGCCACATGATGTTCGATTCCAGGGATTCGTGGCGCCTGTGGTAGATGAAGACCGGGATCTCGGGGCCGTCGCAGGAGACGTCCTCGATGTTCGGGTCCGCCATGAGCGGATCGATCCTGCCGTAGCCCAGCAGGTCGCGCCTGACGTAATAGAAGACCTTGTTGAGCGACTCGTCCCTCTCGTTGCCCTTGAGGTTCTTGAAGATGCCGTAACTGCGGATGATCTTGTCGGCCACTTCCCGGAGGTATGCGATCGGGTCCTCGTCGAGGTCCTCCAGGCGGACGTCGAACGTGCGGACGAGCACCTCCTCTATGAGGTTCACGGCGTGCTCCTCGTCCGAGGTGAGCGGGGGTTCTATGACGTAATGGTAGCGCAGGTGGTTTTCGCGATTGAACACGATCTTGACGTAGACGAGCCCCTCGTGGATCGTGTACGATTCGAGGACCTCGTACATCGGGAGGCTGAGGTCGGGCACCGGGGGAGCCAGCTTGGTCTTGATCTTCTCCTCCTCGATGAACTTCTTGACCACCTTCTCGGTCGCGGTGTCCTTGACCTCCGCGGCCGGCGCCTGGGGAGCCTCACCCGCCTTAGGAGTGCCTTCGGCCTTCATAGCCATACAACATCACCCTGCTCTCCAACCACTGTGTAGTAATACCGGCGCTACTATATATTTTTGCCCATTATACCACCATGTCTGGCGAGCCCCGTATGAAAGGCTGCGCGACGCCCGTCCGGCCGACCCGAACGGAGCGGGCCCGAGGGACGCTAGTATTAATAATGCCCGCTTCCATCGCAGGCTGGAGAGATCGAATGGACCTTCATCTCAAGGGACGGCTGGTGTTGAGCCGGGAGGCGGACCTGCCCGACCTCGGCGATTTCCTTGCGGAGGCAAATGGCACGGTCCTCGCCAAGGGGGCTCCTGCGGGACTTGGCGCGGTGGTCTCGGACCACTCCGTGGAGGGGAGCGAGATCGGGCTCACCATCGACTCCCACGAGTTCGTCAGGGCGCACGACGCCCTCCTCAGGTTGAAGAACGCCTTCGTGAAGAGGTACGGCCGCGAGCAGAAGGTGGGCGTCCGTGGGATCGCGATCGACGAATACGACGTGACCTTCGACATCCCGAGGGAGCCTCTGCACGAGGTCACTCTCCCCTTCGTCGAGAGCCTCACGTTCAACGGCCTCTCCTCGACGATCCACCTCGTCGATGTGGACGAGGAGTTCCTCCAGGGCAATTACATCGACCGCATGATCTCCAGGGTCCGAGAGAAGATCGAGGACCAGTACTACGAGGGGAAGGGGGAGTACTGGAAGCTGATGTGGGCCTCGCCGTCGAAGGCGGTCAAATGGGACCGCGACCCGACCGACGCCATGGTCGAGGAGGGGTGGCTGAAGCAGGGGCCGACCAAGGGGAAGTGGTTCCTCAGGCCGAAGGCCGCCGCGGTGCTCCGTGCCATGGAACGCATCGCAGTCCAGGAGATCCTGGAGCCGCTCGAATACCAGGAGGTCATCGAATCGCACTTCGTCTCCTTCGACATATGGCTCCGGACCGGCCACCTCACCGGGTCGCCGAACGAGCTGTACTACGCTTTCGAGCCGGCGACCCGCGACCCGGCGGCATGGGAGCGGTTCAAGGACATCGTCAAGATAACGAAGAAGGTCCCGGAGGACGAGCTCGTGGGGCTGCTGAAGCCCTCCATGGCGGGCCTTTGCTACGCGCAGTGCCCCGTCGTCTACTGGTCGTTCCAGAACCAGACGATCGCCGATCCGTCCCTGCCGGTCCGGCTGTTCGAGCGCGCGGCCAACTCGTCACGTTACGAGTCGGGAGGCCGACACGGCATCGAGCGGGTGGACGAGTTCCACCGCATCGAGGTGGTGTTCATCGGATACCAGGAGCACTTGCTCGGGATAAGGGAGGAACTGCTCGGGAAGTACAGGCGGGTGTTCAACGACATCCTCGACCTGGAGTGGCGGATGGCCTGGGTCACGCCGTTCTACATGCAGCAGGCGGGACAGGTGGGGATCGACGACGAGGAACGGATGGTCAAGGGGACCATCGACTTCGAGGCGTACCTCCCGTACCGCGGCGACCGTGAGACGAGCGAGTGGCTCGAATTCCAGAACCTCACCATCCTGGGGGACAAGTTCACAAGCGCCTTCAACGTCAAGGGGCAGAAGGGGGAGCTCTGGTCCGGGTGCACGGGGATCGGGCTCGAGCGATGGACCGCGGCCTTCCTGTCGCAGCACACCATCGATCCCGAGAACTGGCCAGATGGCTTCCGAAGGTACCTCCCGGAGCTGCCGAAGGGATACGATCTTCTGTGAAGGTCGATCCTCCGGTGCCCCACTGCCAACGAGCATCGATCCGGCCATCAGCGGGTCGACCATTGGCCCGGGGATCGGATCGATGGCCACGTTCCTCATCCGGGAACCAGGCTAGACCATTCGGTCGAAGACGGGGTGCTGTTGAATAAACGATTCACGTGTTCCGGGCAAGAGGGCGGGAACCTGAATGGGCAGTTCGGTCACTGCGGCCGATGACCGATCGATGTTCGGGCTCCAGGCGCGATCGGGTTTAACTGCACAGCCCGAAGAAGGATTACGAAAGAATTAAGTAAACCGAACGGATGCTCCACCGACCAGGAGGACGGCCCCCCATGGATTTCACGCTCTCGAAGGAACAGCGCCTCGTCCAGCGAACGGTGCGCGACTTCGCGGAACGCGAGGTCGGACCACTGGCGCAGGAGATCGACCAGTCGGGCCGGTTCCCCGTCGAGACCGTCGAGAAGATGGGCAAGCTGGGCCTCCTCGGGATGATGGTCGACCCGAGGTGGGGCGGCGGCGGCCTCGACACGATCTCCTATTCCATCGCCATCGAGGAGCTCTCCCGGGCGTGCGCCACCACCGGGGTCATTTGCTCCGTCAACAACTCCCTCTGTTGCTGGCCCATCGAGGCCTTCGGCACCGATGACCAGAAGGAGCGGTACCTGAGGAGGCTCGCCACCACCGGCCTGGGCGCCTTCGGCCTGACCGAGCCCGGCGCCGGCACCGATGCCGGGTCCCAGAGGTCGGTCGCGGTTCGCGAGGGCGAGGGATATGTCATCAACGGATCCAAGGTGTTCATCTCGAACGCCGAGAAGGCGGACATCTTCATCATCTTCGTCCTCACGGACCCGAAGCAGGGGAGCCGGGGGATCAGCGCGTTCATCGTCGAGCGCGGGATGCCGGGCTTCAGCGTAGGGAAGATCGAGGACAAGATGGGCATCCGCGGGAACGGGGCGGGCGAGCTCTTCTTCGACGACCTCCGGGTCCCCAGGGCGAACCTCCTCGGCGGCGAGGGCAAGGGGTTCAAGATAGCCATGTCCACCCTGGATGGCGGCCGCATAGGCATCGCCGCCCAGGCCGTCGGGATCGCCCAGGCCGCGCTCGACGAATCGCTCAGGTACTCGATCGAACGCGAGCAGTTCGGGAAGTCGATCTCGAAGTTCCAGGCCATCCAGTGGTTCCTCGCCGACATGGCGACCGAGATCGCGGCATCGCGGCACCTCGTCAGGAGGGCGGCATACGCGAAGGACAGGGGGAGGTCGTACAGCGTGGAGGCCGCAATGGCCAAGCTCATGGCGTCGGACGTCGCAGTACGGGTGACGCGCAACGCCATCCAGGTCCACGGCGGGTACGGCTACATCAAGGACTACACCGTCGAGCGTCTGTACAGGGACGCGAAGATCACCGAGCTCTACGAAGGCACATCGGAGGTGCAGAGGATGGTCATCGCGGGCAGCCTGTTGAGGTGATCGCATGGAAATGATCGTCTGCATCAAGCAGGTTCCGGACACGAACGACGTAAGGATCGACGAGAAGAAGGGGACGCTCATCCGCGAGGGCGTGCCGAGCATCATCAACCCGGACGACAGGCATGCGATCGAGGAGGCCCTCCGCATCCGGGAGGCCCACGGCGGGCGCATCACCGTCCTATCCATGGGGCCGCCGCAGGCGGACGACGCCCTTCGGGAAGCGCTCGCGATGGGGGTCGACGAGGCGGTGCTCCTGACCGACCGCGCCTTCGCCGGTTCGGACACGTGGGCGACCGCGTACAGCCTCGGCAAGGCGGTCCAGGCCCTCGGCGATTTCGACCTCATCATCGCGGGGAGGCAGGCCATCGACGGCGACACGGCACAGGTGGGCCCGCAGATGGCCGACTACCTCGGCCTGCCTCAGGTGACGTACGTCAGGAAGGTCAAGGTCGGAAAGGGGAGGCTCACGGTCGAGCGCGCCCTGGAGGACGGCCACGAGATCCTCGAGATACCGTTGCCCGCGCTCATCACAGTGATAGGCGATCTCAACGAGCCGAGGTACCCGAGCGTGCGGGGCATCGTGACGGCCTACCGCGAGAAGGAGGTCAAGACGATGACCGCGGCCGACCTGGGGGCCGACCCCGAGAAGATCGGCCTCAAGGGTTCCCCCACGCAGGTCAAGAAGACCTTCGTGATGGTCCCGAAACGGGCCGGCGAGAAGCTCGAAGGCTCGGTCCACGAGAGGGTGGACGCGCTCATCGGGCGCCTGAGGGACAGGAACGCGCTGAGGTGATCGGATGACGGGCGAGGTCTTCATCTACGCTGAACAGAGGGAGGGAGTGCTGAAGAAGGTGGCCCTCGAGCTCCTCGGGGCCGGTCGCAGGCTGGCAAACGACCTCGGCGTCCCCCTGGGGGCGATCCTCATAGGCCACGGCGTCAAGGGAATGGCGCAGGACCTGTTCGCCTATGGTGCCGACAAGGTATACCTCGTGGACGCCCCGGAACTTGAGCATTTCCTGACGCTGCCCTACACCACGGCGACCGTGAAGGCGATCAAGGACTTCTCGCCGGAGATCGTGGTGTTCCCCGCCACGCACATCGGCCGCGACCTCGCGCCGAGGGTGGCGCAGCGCATCTACACCGGGCTGACGGCCGACTGCACCGGGCTCGACATCGACCCGGAGAGCAAGCTCCTGGTCAGCACAAGGCCAACGTTCGGCGGGAGCCTGATGGCCCAGATCATGTGCCCCACCAAACGGCCGCAGATGTCCACGTGCCGGCCCGGCGTCATGAGACCCCTCGAACCAGACAGGTCCCGGAAGGGCAGGATCGTTAAGGTCGATTTCAAGCCCGCTCCCGGGGACATGGCGGTCAAGCTGCTCGAAATGGTCAAGGAGGCCCACAGGAAGGTCGACCTGGAGGCCGCGAAGATCATCGTCTCGGGCGGCCGCGGCGTCGGCGGCGCCGCCGGCTTCGAGAAGATCAGGGCGCTCGCCGAGGCCCTCGGCGGCGAGGTCGGCGGATCGCGTGTCGCGGTCGACAGCGGGTGGATCGACCACGACCATCAGGTCGGGCAGACCGGCAAGACCGTCGCGCCGGAGCTCTACATCGCATGCGGGATCAGCGGGTCGGTGCAGCACCGGGCCGGCATGATGGGCTCGACCGTCATCGTCGCCATCAACAAGGACCCACAGGCCACGATCCACAGCGTCGCGGATTACAGCATCGTCGGCGACCTCCACGAGGTCGTCCCGGCGCTGACCGCCGCCATCAAGGCGATGCAGGACTGAAGTGGCGGCGCTCCGGCCCACGAACCGTACAGGGCCGCACCGCGAGAGGATGTCACGCATCGCAGGGAGCGCCATGACGGAGTGCAACGTCGAGGAGAACGTGGCGGAGTGCAGCTGCACCTATACGGGCTGCGACCGGAAGGGCAGGTGCTGCGAGTGCCTGAGGTACCACTGGTCGCACCGCGAGCTTCCCGCATGCCTCTTCCCGCCGGACGTGGAGCGAACGTACGACAGGTCGCTCGAGAGGTTCATCGCGGTTCACAGGCGCCGTTAGGTCGGGCGACCGTCGATGGCAACGGGCCTTCGGGTGACCGCCCTCGTTCTGGACCCGATAGGGCGACCGTTGTGATGCGTTCACATGGGGATGAACGCAGGTACTCCGTCCCCCGATGAGCTCTGTAGAAACCCTGTCGTCGAACGAGTGTCTGCGGCTCTTCCAGCCGTTCTCCACGTTCGAATGCAATGACGAACATGTATCAGCGGTCACTTGCTGTCGAGGGTTTCTACAAAGCACCCGATGTCATAATTAATATACGGCATCGATGTTCCTCTGGGCGGATAGCATGGCGGGCAGGGCACTCAGGCGGAAGGTGGAGAGCATACTTCTCGACGTCCCATACGATGATCGGGACGAGGCCCGGCGCGCGCAGCTCCTCAACATCCTCCTCGCGAGCATCGCCGTCATACTCGCGCTTTCAACGATCGCCGCCTTCGTCCAACTGATGGTCCAACCCGGTCATCCTCGCGACGAACTCGTCCATCTCCTCTTGGTGATGTTGATCGCGGTCCCCTCTGGCCTGGTGGTTTACACCTTCAACCGAGGTGGGAGGGTGGACCAGGCAGGGGCGCTCCTCCTCGTGACGATGCTGGTCATCATCACGATAGCCGACGCGCCGAGGCAGCTCGTGGAGGGGAGGAGCAGGTACCTCTTCGCCATCCCGATACTGATGGCGAGCTACCTGTTCCGGTCATGGGCCAGCTTCATCGTCGCGTGCTCCAGCTCCGCGCTCCTCGCGTTCATCGGCCTGTCCCTCGACATCGCCATCGACGTCTCCGCCATCGGCGGGCTCTTCGCGCTTGCGGCCGTCTCGTGGCTATCCGCGCACGGCATGGAGAAGGCGATCGCGGAGCAGGGGAAGAGCGAGGAGGAGTTCCGGACACTGGTGGAGTCGTCCAAGGACGGCATCATGATGGTCCAGAACGGGCGCATCCGGTTCGCGAACACTGCGGTGGTCAGGCTCACCGCCACGCCCATGGACCGGCTGATCGGCTCGGACTTCCAGAACATCGTCGCACCGGCGCACCGGAACGCGGTGCGGCGCCGGTACCGGGCGAGGATGCACGGCGAGGAGGTCCCGTCGATCTACGAGATCGACATCCAGACGCGTTCCGGCACCCTCGTCCCCGTCGAGGTGAACGTGGGGAACATCGACTTCCGCGGGAGGCCGGCGACCCTCGTCTTTTTCCGCGACATCACGGACAGGAGACAGGCAGAATCGGCCCTGCGGGCGAGCGAGGCGCGCTACCGCGCTCTCTTCGAATCGTCCCCCGAATCTATCACGATACTGGATCTGGACGGCGATATCGTGGATGTGAACGACGTCACCGCCCAGTTCGCCGAGATCCCGCGGGACAGTATGATCGGAAGGTCCTTCCTTGACATCGGCGTCGTCGACCCGGACCATCTGGACGAGTACGTGGACATCTTCGAGAGTCTGGTCCGGGGGGAGCGTGTGGAGCCGATCACCATCTGCACCGAGATAGGCGGGAGGAAGCGATGGATCGAGGTCCACCAGGGCCTCGTCCGCCAGGAGGGCGCGGTCACCGGCATCCAGCTCATCTCCCGCGACATCTCGGAACGCGTGCGCGCGCAGCACGAACTCGTCGCGTCCCTCGAGGAGAAGGAGGTCATGCTGAAGGAGATCCACCACCGGGTGAAGAACAACATGCAGGTGATCTCCAGCATGATGAGCCTCCAGTCGTCGACGATCGGGGACCCCGAGATGCTGGTGGTGTTCAAGGAGGTGCAGGACCGCGTCGTGTCCATGGGCCTCATACACAACCTCCTGTACCAGTCGGAGGACCTCGCGGGCGTGGACCTGCTCGAGTACGTGAGGATCCTCGGCGGCCATCTGGCCAGCACGTACAGGGGCGACGCACGCATCGAGCTCGAGGTCGTCGGCGACAACGTCCTCCTCGGCATAGACCGCGCGGTCCCCGTGGGCCTCCTCGTGAACGAGTTGATATCCAACGCCTACAAGCACGCTTTCGCCGGTCGCGAGTCCGGGCGGGTGCGCATCGAGCTCGTCTCACACCGCCAGGAGTTCACGCTCACCGTCCGCGACGACGGCGTCGGGTTCCCCGCCAGTGTGGATTTCAGGGACACACCGACCCTCGGGATGCAGCTCGTGGTCACCCTCGTGGAGCAGATATCGGGATCGATCGAGATGGACGCGGGCGCCGGCACGACGTTCAGGGTCCGGGCCGATGTCAGGTGAGCGTTCCCCGGGCGCGCCGGTCCGACCTCCGTCGCTTGCGCTCCCTCCATCGTTATCACGATAATGTTCCCGGTCCCATCTCCATATAGGCCGGAGGATATCAATATTTCGAGAAAATATATATAAAATAAAATACTATAAATCTCCTGATGCGAAACCCCACCGATGTGGCTCCTGGAGCGCCCTAATCCGCATCGGCGTCCGGCGGTTTGATGGCCTTCACCTTCGCCGAGAAGGCTATCCCCTCGGCCGCCCTGATGTCATCCTCGGTCGCCGGACGTTCTCCCGCGATGGCGTCCATGGTCGCCCTGTTGGTGTCGAGCGAGACCGGGAATGGGTCCTCGCCGACGACCTCGATGTCCCCGAAACCCGCCTGGCGGATCAGCCCGAGGTACTCGTCCAGGGGCAGCGCCCCCCCGAGGCAGCTCACCACGGCCCTCGCGTTCCTCCTTATCGGCTCGGGGAGCTCCCCGTGCAGGACGATGTCCGAGACCATGAGCCTGCCTCCGGGACGGAGGACCCGATAGGCCTCGCGGAACGTCGTCGCCTTGTCGGGCGAGAGGTTGATGACGCAATTGGAGATGACGACGTCGGCGGCTCCGTCGTCCACGGGGATGTCCTCGATCCTGCCGAGCCGGAACTCGACATTGGGGACGCCAGCGGCGAACGCGTTCCTCCGGGCGCGCTTCACCATCTCCTCCGTCATGTCGACGCCGATGACGCGCCCGCCGGGTCCCACGGCCTGGGCGGCGAGGAAGCAGTCGATGCCGCCTCCGGAGCCGAGGTCGAGAACGGTCTCGCCCTCCACCAGCGATGCCAGCGCAACAGGGTTGCCGCACCCGAGCCCGAGGTTCGAGCCCTCGGGCAGCGAGGCGAGTTCCTCGTCGGAGTAGCCCATCCTCATGGCGATGTCGGTCTGGCTGGTGCCGATCCGATCTATG